>DATFIL010000378.1:0-3145 GCA_035270145.1 Desulfobacter sp.
AGCCTTTGATGCAAACCTTGACATCACTGTGACAGACACCCCGGCAAGTGAAGGCATAAGCTTTGAACTGTGCTGCAAAGATGATAAAGACATCCGCCAGGACCTTTACCTGTCCATTAAAAAAACCGACTGGATTATCACCGAGCTTGCAAGACAGTCTTTAGCCCTTGAAGAAATTTTCCATGAACTGACACGGGAGGGCGCTTAACGCATGACACCGATCAAAACCATTGCCTTGAAAGAATTTAAAGACTATTTTATTTCACCCATTGCATATATTGTCATTTCCCTTTTTCTCATTGTAACGGGGTGGTTTTTCTTTTCCACCTTTTTCATTTACGGGCGTGCCGATTTGAGGGATTTTTTTGCCCTTCTGCCTATAACCTTCTCCTTTTTTATTCCGGCCGTAACCATGCGCATGTTTGCCGAGGAGAGAAACGTGGGCTCCTATGAGAGCCTTTTGACCATGCCGGTCTCCTTTTCCCACATTGCCCTGGGTAAATTTTTTGCGGCAAGCGCCTTTGCTGCCGCCATGCTGTTGCCCACCCTATCCTACCCGCTGTTCATATCCTTTATCGGGAACGTGGATCTCGGGCCTGTGATCGGCGGATATATTGGAGCGATTCTGCTTGGCGGCGCATACTGCAGCATCGGGCTGTTTGCCTCGGCATTGACGCGCAACCAGATCATCGCATTTATTATCGGCTGCGCCATATGTTTTACCCTGACCATTATTGACCGGATGCTGTTTTTTGTTCCCGAACGTCTTGTGCCGGTTGTGGAATACCTTGGCGCCAATGCCCATTTCACAAATATTTCCAAGGGCATCATTGATTCACGGGACCTGATTTACTTTGCATCCGTGATCTTTATCTTCATTTTTTCAACCGATATTGCCATGAAAGAAAAAAATTAAGGAGTCACCATGGGTAAGCATTTCCTTAAAGAATATTATCTGAAATTTATCCTGTATGCGGTGGTTATCGTTTTGTTGAATGTGGCGGGATTAACCCTGTTTTTCAGGTTTGATCTGACCGCCAACCGGATCTATTCCCTGTCCGATGCCAGTAAACAGGCCGTATCCACCCTGTCTGAACCGTTGAACATCAAAGTGTTTTTTTCAAAAAATCTGCCCGCCCCCCACAATAATACGGAACGGTATTTAAGGGATCTGCTCACGGAATACGCCGCCCAGGCCGGCCGGTACTTCAACTTCACCTTTTATAATGTATCCCAGGAAACCGACATGGGAGACAAGGCGAACCCAAACCGTGAAATGGCCCGGGATTATGGCATATCACCGGTCCAGATCCGGGTGATGGAAAACGATGAGCTGAAATTTAAAAACGCTTATATGGGCCTGGTTATCCTCCATGGAGACCTCATAGAAAAGATACCGGCCATCACTGCCACGGACGGCCTTGAATACGAGCTGACCGGCGCCATCCGCAAGCTGAACAATAAGGTATCGGCACTTTTGCGCCAGACGGATAAAATCAATATCACCATGTATATGTCTTCGGCACTTAATGCCATAGCGCCTTTAATCGGGTTGGACGGGCTCCCGCATCTTGGTGATACCGTGGCAGCGGCTGTGGAAAAGCTGAACAACAAAAACCTAGGTATTTTCCAGTTTGAACGCAAGGATCTCTCAAATCCGGATGAACTTGAAAAAGTCGCAGAAAAATATGATCTCATGGCCATGCGCTGGCCTGACGTACCTGAAGAAAATATCCAGGCAGGCGCCGGCACGGCCGGCCTTGTGGTGGAATATAAAGGTCAAACCCGGACGTTACCCCTGATCACGGCAGTGGAAATCCCCATCATCGGCACCACCTATCAGATGGCAGATCCCCAGGAGCTTGGTGAACAGATCACGGCAATCATGGAAAAGCTCATCGGGATCAACAAAGATATCGGGTATCTGTCCGATCATGGCAGCCCTACCCTTGGGCCGGACCGCATGGCCATGATGCAGGGCCGGGCCGGCAACGGCCTTGCCGTTTTTGAACAGCTTGTGGGATCAAGATACAATATCAAACAGATCCCCCTTAAAGATGAAGGCATTCCCGAAGGACTCAATTGCCTGGTGATTGCCAAACCCACCCAACACTTTTCCGATTATGCGTTGTTCCAGATTGACCAGGCCCTGATGAAGGGCACCAATATTGCTGTTTTTGCCGATGCATTTGAGCAGCAGCAAAGCCAGGGCGGCATGATGGGCATGCCCGCATTCACCCCCATCGACACCGGCCTTGAAAAACTTTTAGCCCACTATGGCATAGAAATCCAGAAAGCCTATGTGCTGGACAAAAATTCATATAAACAGCAGATGCCCCAGTCCCAGGGGGGCGGAGAGCAAATCATCTACTTTGCGCCGGTGCTCAAGGAAGACGCCATCAACAACGATCCTGTGTTCATGCAAAATATCAAAGGGCTTGTGGCCATGCAGATCTCCCCGCTCAAGCGTGTCAAAGGCGGCCAGGACGAGGCCAAGGTCAGTGCTGTGCGCCTTTTATCCTCATCTGACCAGGCATGGCTCATGGAAGACAACATTAACCTGAATCCCATGTTTTTAAGCCCGCCTGCCACAGATAACGATCTTTCCACCTATGATCTGGCATATCTTCTCGAAGGGCAGTTTACATCTTATTTTAAAGGCAAACCTGTCCCTGAAAAGAAAGCCGGAGAGACCGAGATCAAAGAGGAGGACAACCTGGAAGGCCCGCAACTGCCTGAGGCGCCGGGCAAAAACATCCAAGGGCTGAAGGCCGGCAACCGCGTAATTGAGACCTCAGCACCTGCAAAAATATTTGTACTCGGATGCGCCCAGATGCTGCACGACAACATGCTGGACGAACAGGGCCGCACCACCAATGCGACCTTCATACTCAATGCCATAGATCACCTTAATGATGATGACGGCACAGCAGTGTTAAGAAGCAAACAACAGACGCTGAACCCCATTTCCGATACCACTCCTTTGGCAAAAAGCGTCATCAAGGGATTCAATGTCATAGGGCTTCCTGTCCTGGTTTTCCTGTTCGGCCTGGGTGTCTGGTTTTTCAGGAGTATGAAAAAGAAAAAGATTACACGAATGTTTGGTTGATTTAGAATTAGGGGAAAATCATGAAAAAAGAATATA
>DATFIL010000379.1:0-2057 GCA_035270145.1 Desulfobacter sp.
ACGCCTGTTCCGTATTTCAAACTTATGTCTGACACCGCAGGCACGTAAAGCTCCTGGTCAAAAATATTTCTGCCCTCACCGGCTTCAGTCATGGGGAATTTTTTTGCCAGCAGGCTCCCTTTTTTCACCCAGGGGATGGGACCCCTGTCTTTGAAATCAATGTTGCCGTCTTCATCAATATCCCCGGCCTTGAGATGGTCTGTTTCAAAAAAATATTCGATCCTGGCATCCTTACCAGGTACCGGATCAGTCCCCCGCGCCACCCGAAACGAATTGATCCTGAATCCCGAGGACTTTATAAAATTTTCTACATCAGAGGATTCAACCAGACCGTAAACAATGCCGTTATCCGCCAGTTGTTCGATGATTTCAGCCGCAGTCACCGTGTCTTTAAATTTACCGGTTTTTCTTATATATGCCGCCATTCCGGAGGTATCAACTTCCAGCATCACGCCGCAGTCAAGTTCTTTGTCCAGCGCGTGATCTGTCTGTTCCAGCTCAGGATCGGCCGCAGGCTTGGATGACCCGGCAGTCCCCTGGGGGGTTTGCTCTTTTTTAAGCTGCCGTATGATTTTATGGTACTGTTCCAGGTTAAGTGTCTGGTTTTGTATCCATATTTTACCGATAAATTCGGGTTGTTTATTTTCCGATAGTATGTGCTTGTGCCGGGTCATCTCCCCAAGGAATCGTTCTTCGTTGACAAAACCCAGGTCAACGGCACAATTTCCGAATACCTGATTTTTCTGGATCGTTTTTAACCCAGTATAGGTGGCCAAAAGCATATTCGTCTGCTTGTCGGTAAGGATATTTTCCTTTTTAAAATAGTTCTTCAACGCAAGATCGAGATTATCTGCGCCGCGACATGCTTCAAGGGCCTGTAAGCACTGAGCTTTTGTAATGAGTTTTTTCTGTAGGGCAATTTTTTCAAGCATATAAATCGTCGTAATTAAAGAAGAATCCTTTATTTATGCAGCATGTTAACTGTATACGGCACCTTTTTATCAAGATCACCCCTCAAATTAGAAATGAATTGTGGTTATTGTGGCCTATCAGTGGTAAAACTTCAAGAAAAAACAAAACATCCATGTCTGTAGAAATTTAGATAAAATAGCACCGATCTATCAGGATGCATTTAAAACGATAACACGAAGGAGGTTTCTACTTTGGAAAGCTACAGCATTGAGTCAAATAAGAAAAAGAGCCGGATTCCGGCCCGGCTGGATTTTCTCCAGAGTAGTATCGGTCTTGTTCTGGGACTGTTCGTGTGGGTGCACATCATTTTAAGCGCCAGTATCATTCTGGGGCCGGGGGCCTTTAACTGGGTGTCAAAAAATATGGAACTGGCCTTTTTGTCCAACACCGGACAGGGTTATCCCATTGCCGTCTTTTTCGCCGTGGTCATTGTGTTTATTTTGTTTATCGTCCATGCCTTGCTGGGGATTAGGAAATTTCCCATTTCCTGGAAACAGCATCGTATCATGAGAGACCAGATGGCCATGATGAAACATCAGGATACCAATTTATGGTATGTCCAGGCCTTGACCGGTTTTATCATGTTTTTTGCAGGTTCTGTTCATCTTTACAGCATGCTTACCCATCCGGGTTCCATTGATGCCTACCTGAGCGCCGACAGGGTGGTCTCCCAAAATATGTGGTTTATTTACTTGATTTTATTGGTGTGCGTAGTGCTTCACGGCAACATCGGCCTTTACCGGCTGTGCATGAAATGGGGCTGGTTCCAGGGGGCTGATTACCAAAGGGGCAGACAGAATCGGGCGAAACTTAAAAATTTGCAAAACAAGCTGATGATTTTTTTTCTGTCTGCGGGTTTTCTTACGCTTCTGCTTTTTGTGATTATCGGCCTGCGTCATAAATATACTGAACCCTATCAGGCCACCGACACGACTCAAACCCATAAGGCGGCTGAACCCGCAGCAGTGGAAAAAGCCCCTGAAGCCGACCCAATTCATGAACAAACAGCCCCTCTTATCGAAGAACCCGTGATCCATGACAGCACGTCTGCCGTCCAGGAGTCTGAATTTGCCCATGAAGAAGCG
>DATFIL010000380.1:0-2146 GCA_035270145.1 Desulfobacter sp.
TGCGGTGTCAGCGAGCGTCTGGCGGCAGATCTTGTTCAAAAAGCGACCGCAGATTTGGATCAAAGCCTTGATACGGTAGCGCAAATGAAGCAGTTGAAAAAGAGCGTTATGGGCCTTTGTCTGGATCAATTTCGCACCCAAAATTTTTTTATCCGGCGCAACGCATCAGGGCTCCCCCAGGTCGCGGCCCTTGTGGGGCCGACCGGTGTGGGAAAAACCACCACCATCGCCAAACTGGCCGCCTATTTGAGTTTTACTCAAAAAATGAAAATAGGGCTGGTCTCCATAGACAACTACAGAATCGGGGCCTTTGAGCAGCTCAAAGCCTATGCCGGCATTATGGGTCTTGTCTGTATACCGGCCTTTTCTCGCCAGGATTTGGCATGCGCCCTGGACCGGATGAAATCCATGGATATGATACTTATTGATACGGCCGGGCACAGCCATTATGACAAGGAAAAAATTGACAAAATCCTTGAGCTGATCAGAAATGATTTCCAGATCAGCATTCATTTAACCTTGAGTGTTACCTCTGAATTGATTAATATGAAAGAAGCGGCATCTGCTTTTTCCGTATTTAATCCAGATAGCTATGTGTTTACAAAAACAGATGAAACCAAAAGATGCGGAAAAATTCTTGACCAGGTGGCAGGCTATAATTTGCCGGTGTCATTGGTGACCAACGGCCAGAAGGTGCCCGAGGATTTGATTATTCCGGACAACCATGAGCTTTTGAAAATAATCCTAAAAAAAGAGCCCAAAGGAGATTAGGTGGATCAGGCAAAAGGACTGCGGCAGATGGCCAGGACAAGTGCTATGAAAAGACGGAAACGAAACGAGGTTTCCAATGGCAGTTCATACCCCAGGGTGATTGCGGTGACCAGCGGGAAAGGCGGGGTGGGCAAAACCAATATTGTGGGGAACCTGGCCGTAGCCATGACACGGCTTGGGAAAAGGGTGGTGATCATAGATGCGGATGTGGGTTTAGCCAATATAGACATCGTATTTAACCTAAGACCCAAGTATAACATCCGCCATCTGGTATCCGGGGAAAAAACATTATCCCAGGTGATGATGAAAACGAATCATGGCATCGGTATTTTACCCGGAGGCTCCGGGTTCGCCGATTTGACCCGTTTCAGCGAAGGTGAAAAACTAACGCTGCTGTCTGAGTTTGAGGCATTTTCCGATATGGCAGACATCATTTTGCTGGATACCGGGGCCGGCATTTCATCCAATGTGCTCTATTTTAATGCATCTGCAGACCAGTGTCTGGTGGTGGCGACCACGGAACCCACCTCCATTACCGATGCCTATGCCCTGATGAAAGTCATGTCCCAGGACTACGGGATAAAGTATTTCAAACTGGTGGTAAATATGACGGACAACCGGACCGGAGCCAAAAAAGTTTACGGATCTTTGAGCAATGCCATGGATAAATTTTTAAAAAATGTGGTTCTGGAATACTGCGGGGATATCCCCTTTGATCCGGCCCTGCAAAAGGCTGTTCGAAACCGCAGTATTCTTTTAGATACTGTAAAACAAAGTCCTGCAGCCGACGCCATGTCCGATCTTGCAAAAAATCTGCTTAATGACAACAGAACAAACCAGAACCAGGGAAATCTGACCTTTTTTATGAACCGGGTGTTTGCGGCTGCCCAATGAGGGTCAATTTCCAATAATTTTGATTGCGTGCTCGTGAACGTAAACGTGTTCGTAAACCTGTTCGTTAACGAACACGTTAAGAATTATTATTCCGTTTACGTTTACGAGTAGGAGTAGGAAAAAGGCAAAAAGTAAAAATATACGTTATTAAATTTAGAATTGCCGAAAGGAAATAAGAACATTTCCATGAAATACCCGAGTAGAAAAAATCAGGCGGCGTGTAAAGCCTGGCGACAGGAGAGCATTGTCAATTATGCTTATCTGGTCCGGTACATTGCCTCCCGGTTTGCCATGCGCCTGCCTGCCAGTGTGCTTTTTGACGAACTGATATCAGCAGGTTCTCTGGGGCTCATCGATGCGGTGGACAAATTTGATCCAGGCAAACATGTCAGCCTTGAGACCTATGCCCGGTATCGTATCAAGGGTGCCATTCTGGATGAATTGCGCAGCATGGACACCTATTCAAGATCCATGCGGAAAA
>DATFIL010000381.1:0-5804 GCA_035270145.1 Desulfobacter sp.
TGATCTCATCGTCCGTGATTCCTGTCGGCTGCGGCCGGGCATTCCAGGACTCTCTGAGAATGTTCGCGTTATTTCCATCGTCGGCCGGTTTCTGGAGCATTCAAGAATTTTTTACTTTCGCAATGGCGGTCAGGAAGAATACTTTATCGCTTCGGCTGATCTGATGAAACGAAATCTTGAGAGTCGGGTCGAGGTCTGCACGCCTGTCGAATCTCCACGCCTGCAGGCCTTATTGCGGGAGATGCTCGATATTCAGCTGAAGGACAGACACAGTTGCTGGGAGATGCAAAGTGACGGTAGTTATGTTAAACTGCAAGCGAAACCGGGTGAAGATGAACACAGTTCTTTTGAACACCTGATTAAAAATGCGGAAAAGAGGTTGAAAACGACACTCCGGATGGTGGTGAAGAAAGGCAAGAACGCGTTAAAGAAGAAATAGACTTTATATATTAGGAAAAAGTGATCAATCGATAATGTCAAATTTACGAACAGGCCGACAAAAATATTATAATATCTTTTCTCATTTTTATGATCTTTTTATAAAACTTCATTCCCATAATTATGGAGAAGAGACGCGCAAATTCCTGGTGGATTCAGCTCAATTGGATAAAAAGACTCATCCCAGGGTACTGGACGTGTGCTGTGGTACAGGGTCGGTTGTGCTGGCGTTTGCCAAAAAATCCCCTGATATTCAGGCTGTTGGGTATGATTTTTCCCTTGGTATGCTGCATAAGGCAAAACAGAAGGATTTATTCGGCCGAACGCTTTTTATTAACGGTGATGCGGCAAGATTGTCCTTTGTTGATGATTGTTTTGATGTTGTCTGCTGCTCCCATGCACTATACGAGTTGAAAAACCAGGTGAGGACAAGGGCGCTTTTAGAAATGAAACGGGTCGTTAAACCAGACGGGCTGGTATTGATTATGGAGCATGAAGTTCCGCGGAAACGATTCATAAAAATGCTGTTTTATATCCGGATGCTGTCAATGGGGCCAAAGGATTCCCAGGAGTTCGTCAAACAGGGTACTGCCCCATTTGAGAAAATTTTTGACAATGTCACCTTGTCGCACACGACATCAGGTAAGAGCAAATTAATCATTTGCCGCAAAAAATAAGGAAATCAGCAGTGTATGCAGGCGAGCGAGGTCATGACTTTTACTTTTAACTCTGCTGTGATACTCGATCATCAAGGTTTTTATAATTTTATAAGCGGTGTTTGTTGCTTCATCTACAAAATCAGGAGTGGTTATGAGTAGTGACGTTAAAGAACTTATCAATAAGTATATGCCTGATTCCCAAATGTCCCGTTTTGGGAAGATTTTCACCGATACGACTGAATTTATGAATATTGATTACAGTGATGTCATTCAAATTGAAAATGGGCATTTTCTTGTACTCAAAAATGAGCAGGAGCGCCGATTTGGTTTGGTTGACCCGAAATATTGGGTAAAGCGCTGTAAGCATCTTGAATCCGGAAAGTATCAACTTTTAAAATTAGCCTTTTATGAAACATTTCCAATGCATATTGGGCCGTTCGAAATTAAGTGTTATAGAAGTCCGCGTAAAGAAGCTAGAATCTTAGACCTTGTTAAAGGGGATATGCGTTTCATGCAGGGATATTCTAAAAATGACATAGAAGGAAATAATGTCAGAGTTTTGGATATCATTCGCGGAAAGCGGCTTGACGTTGTGGTGCATGATATTCCGGTCGATCATAAAACTTATTTTCATGAATATTTTCCTGATATATTTGAAAAGTTTATTGGTGCGTGCGAAGCAATCCGTTTTTTACACAGTCACGATGAAAAACATGGTGATGTCCGGCGTGATCACCTGTGGGTTGAAAGTGGAACCGGCGCATATCGGTGGATCGACTTTGATTATGCGTTTGAACTTTATGAAAATCCCTTTGGTCTGGATATTTTCGGATTAGAAAGCATTCTTGTGTATCTTGTGGGTAAAGCAAATCTTACGATGCAGACTTTATTGGAACTCGGCATAGAAAATTCTATTCTCAATACATTGAACTCAGGTGATTACTCTGCGGTTATAGGCAACCGTGTCGTTAATGTGAAGAAAATATATAATTATATTCCAAACCCATTAAATAATATTTTGATGCATTTATCATCTTCAAGTTCGGTTTTCTATGACTCGGTAGATGAAATGCTGGTTGATATGAATAAAAGTTTAAAAGAGATTCGGTCTTTATAAGGCCTTATTAATCTATGCAATTCAACAGGGGGAAAAAGTTATGACACTTAATAAAATTCTCGTAGCATTTGATGGATCTGAAAATTCTTTCAAAGCGGTTGAATATGTAGGTAATATAATGAAGCATTACCCCATAGACCTAATTTTAATTCTTTACGTCGAAAGGCTACCGGATAAGGATCTTTTCCGTGATGATGAAACTTGGCTCAGTCAGTGTAAAAAAAATGAAATTGAGATGACAGAAAAGCTGTCATCGGCAAAGGAAAATCTTATAAAACAAGGTGTTTCTACTGATGTTATAACTGTCCAATATTTTGCTAGTTGCAAATCTCCATTTCATGATACGGATATATGTACTACCGGACGAAGTATCGGTATGGATATTTTGAGGATCAGGGAAGAAGGAAATTTCGATACAGTTGTAATCGGTCGGCGCGGCGTGAGCAAAGCTGAAGAGTTTTTGTTTGGCTCGGTTTCGACAAAGGTCGTTCAAGCGGCTGCTGATTGCACCGTATGGGTTGTAAACTAAATCGAATCAAAAAACGATAAGACAACCAACTGTTCTGAGTGCGGCTCTGCCTGCAACCCTGAAGATATCTTCACCATCAATGACCGGCCGGTGTGTCGGAAATGTCTTTTTGGGGATGGTTCACCTGTCACGATCTACCCGATTGGAATTGTAAGCAACGATTTTGAAAGAGATGAAACACCATTTGGCAGAAAAGGGTCCGGCACCGTTTCTAAAATTGAGCTGTTGCCTTCCCAAAAGCGGTTTATGTCGGGGCTTGAACAGGAACCTGAGATCACAATCGTTTACTACCTGCATAAATCCCGTTCGGTTAGGACCTGTTTTAAGCGGGGGCTTGACGGCAAACAGGTCGGGGTATTTGCCTCCCGGACTCCGGACAGGCTCTCAAGGATCGGGATCCAGGATGTCAAGCTCCATGATATCAAAGGCACGACATTATTTGTTACAGGACTGGATGCCGTCAACGGGACGCCGGTGCTGGATATAAAATTAAAAATTTGATCAGATGATTTCGGTTCACGGAGGCCGGCCAGTGGCCAACCATGATTTCTGAGAAAATAAAAGAAAAATACGATCATGCCCCCCATGCCCCCGGCGTTTATCTCATGCGGGACAAAAAGGGAAACATCCTTTATGTGGGTAAGGCCAAGGATTTAAAAAAGCGGCTGGCCTCATATTTTGTAAGAAAGGACCAGCCCGAGCCCAAGACCGCAGCGCTTCTGGCCCTAATAGATGATTTTGATCTGGTGGTCACCCAGTCCGATCAGGAGGCCTTTGTCCTTGAATCTAATCTGATCAAAGCGAACTCCCCCAAATATAATGTCCTCCTTAAAGACGGTAAAAATTATCCGTTGCTGCGTATTGACATGAATGAACCCTATCCGTCCATCCAGCGGGTGCGTCGCATTAAAAAGGATAAGGCCCTGTATTTCGGGCCGTATTCCTCATCCAAGAATGTGAACCGGACCTTAAAGCAGGTCCAGCGCATTTTTAAACTTCGAAAATGCCGGGATGCCCAGTTTAAAAACAGGTCCAGGCCTTGCTTGAATTATCAGATCAAGGCGTGCCTGGGACTGTGTTGCAATGAGGTGGACCCCAAAGAGTACCAGGCCAGGGTTAAGGATGCGGTATTGTTTCTCCGGGGGCGGACCCGGGAAGTGATAAAAAAACTGCGCTTTGATATGGCAGCGTTCGCCGGGGACCAGGCTTTTGAAAAGGCGGCCCAGGTCCGGGACATCATCTTTGCCGTGGAGCGGATCATGGAGCGCCAGGTGGTGGTGTGTGCGGACGGACAGGACCGGGATGTGCTCGGGCTTGCCTGGGACCGGGATCGGGCTGTGGTGACCGTGATGCAGGTCCGGTCCGGGCATCTGATAAACACGACCTATTACCCTTTGGATCTGGGATTCAAGGAACCGGATGAGGTGCTGGCCGCTTTTGTGATCCAGTATTATGAAAAAGCCGCCCAGATCCCGGGCGCCGTCCTGTTCAGCCATCCATCCGATGACATGACCCGGGCCGAAGCCCGGCTCAATGAGGTGGCTGATCACCGGGTGCATTTCCATTATCCGGTCCGGGGGGAAAAGAAACGGCTTGCTGATATGGCCCGGCTTAATGCAACGGGCGAACTTGAGAAAATTCTGGCCAGGGAGGAGGAAGCCCGGGCAGGAATTACCATGCTCCAACACCTTCTGGGCATGGACCGGCTGCCCGAACGTATGGAATGCTTTGATAACTCCAATCTCCAGGGAAAAGATCCTGTGGCGGCCATGGCGGTGTTTACCGGTGGCAGGCCGGATAAAAATGCCTATCGAAAATTTATCATAAAGGGCATTGAGCACCAGGATGACTATGCGTATATGACCCATGTGCTCTCCCGTCGATTTCGGCATGACCGGGAAAATATGCCTTTACCGGATCTGCTGGTGGTGGACGGCGGCAAAGGCCAGTTGTCCATGGCCGTGAGCGTGGTCAGGGAACTGGGGCTGGCGGGGCGGTTTACCCTGGCAGGTCTGGCCAAAAAGGATGCGGATAAAGGCGAGAAGGTAGACAAGGTTTATCTGCCGGGACGGTCTAATCCGTTAAACACAGCCCAGTCTGCCAAGGCGCTTTACCTTTTAGAGCAGATCCGGGATGAGGCCCACAGATCTGCCGTTACGTTTCAGCGTTCCCGCAGGGAAAAACGGGGAAAACTGTCTGTCCTTGACGGTATCCCCGGCATTGGGCCGAAAAAAAAGAAGCTGCTGCTCACCACCTTTAAGGGCATTGATAATATTCGAAGCCAATCGCCGGAAGAACTTGCCGCGCTTCCCGGTATTACGTTGGACATGGCAAAGAATTTGCTTCAGGTGTTGTCTGATTTATAACGTAGAATCTTTCCGTTTAAGCAGAAAGGGTACCCCTCATCTCGATGATTTGGAAAAAGCATTGGAAGAGGTCGGTAATGGATATTATGAAGCAAATTTGGGTGGGCACATTTACAAAAAAAGAATTCGTTTCCCTGGTCAAGGCAAAAGAGGTAGTGGAAGAACTATTGTTTGCTATAAAAAAGGAAGTAGAATTATTTTTATCCATGGTTTCTCAAAAAATGAAAAATCAAACCTTTCGCCAAAAGAGCTATTTGTCTTCAAGGAACTTGCTAAAATTTTACTTTCGTTTTCTGAAAGAGAAATTAATATAGCGGTTCAAAATGGTGATCTAAAAGAGGTGGCAACATGAGAAAATCAATTTCAGATTCAATTACGGAAACCGTAAGGGACTTAAATAAAAGTGGGCTTGTGGATGACATTACTCTAAGAAATATAGAAAAATTATGTCTTCCGGAAGTTAAAGACTATTCCCCAAAAAAAATAACCGAAATCCGAAAAAAATTTAATTTAAGCCAAGCTGCGTTAGCAAGCGTTTTCAACATTAGTACCTCTACTGTACAGAAATGGGAACAGGGGAATAAAAAACCTACAGGAGCCTCAAGGAAATTGTTGGATATCATGGAAAGAAAAGGCTTAGAGGCTTTAATATAATTCGCACAATCGGGATAGGACTCCCCATCACTGAGGAGCCC
>DATFIL010000382.1:0-2604 GCA_035270145.1 Desulfobacter sp.
TCTTCTTACACTACTGAGAGGGGGCCTGCCTGCGCCCGGCCTGCTGCTTGGTTTGTTAATTTTTCGCATTATCAACATATTGGGAGACTTGCTCTTTTACTCGACTGCCTTGATTGCCAGAGGGTAACAAGGGCAAAAAAATGTGAGGGGTAAACATTTTCCAGCTATGGTCGAAGAAAATTAAAACTCAATGTCATTAACTTTAGCATCTTAAAAATTTAAAATTTTCTTGAAATTATAAACAATTATGATATATTCTCTCTCAATATTGACGCTCAAATCTGTAGAAAGGAGAGTATTATGTCAGAAAAAAATCAAAATTCTAAAGAAGTTGGCATGGAGGTTGCTGTGCCATAACTGTGCCAACATTCTGAATTACCTCAAAAAAATTCTTCGCTCGCCAGAATTTGTCGAAAAACACCGCAATTCAAGCACGGCCTTCACGCGAAACCGCAAACTCCCTTTCCATTTGCTTTTCTGCTTTATCATTAACTTCGTTAAAGGTTCTTATCAGGCTGAACTGGACCGCTTTTTCCAGGCGATTACATCTTCCAGCATCGCAAAGCGCGCGGTGTCTAAAGCTGCCTTTGCCAAAGCCAGAATGAAGCTGAAATACGAAGCCTTTATTGAATTGAACCAGTGCCTGGTGAATGAATTTTACGCCGTTTTCAGATGCCGCACTTGGCATGGCTTCCAGTTGCTTGCTATTGACGGAACCACGCTTACCTTGCCGAAAATATCAGAAATCAGCGAGCATTTCGGTGTATGGAATGGACGCCAGGGAGACCCATGTCCGAAAGCCAGGGCATCCCAGCTTTATGATCCCTTAAATCATCTTACCGTCAACGCTGTGATCAATCCTAAAGGCATAGGCGAACGGCAACAAGCCAAGCATCTTTTACCCGAAGTCCTTGTCAACTCCTTAATCCTTTTAGACAGAGGCTATCCTGCATTTTGGCTGTTTAAACTGATCCATTGCCGGCATGGGCAGTTCTGTGCCAGAATATCCCGGCAGTGGAAGGAGGTCCGGCATTTTATCAATTCCGGGAAAAGTGAAAAAGTCATTGAATTCAAAGCCGGCGCAGCTGCTAAAGACTGCAAGGAACTGGGGCTTGATATAGAACCGATGAAGCTGCGTTTACTCCGTGTTGAACTCAGCAGCGGCGAAATCGAGGTTCTGATCACCTCCCTTATTGATAAAACCACTTATCCTCACAACATATTCTGTGACCTCTACCATGCGCGGTGGCCCGTGGAAGAAGATTACAAGACCATGAAGTGCCGGATCGAAATGGAAGCCTTTACCGGCAAAACCGCTCTTTCAGTGTACCAGGATTTTTATGCGAATGTGTTCGCAAAAAATCTCGTGGCAATGCTCTCCTATCCGGCGCGTGTTGCATTGGACACTGCCGGGGTCAAAGAAAAGCATGTCCATCAGATCAATTTTACACAGGCCCTTGGCAAGGCCAAGAACCTTGTGGCGTTATTATTTCAAAGAACAAGCCGTACAATAAAAAAGCTGATTCAGGAGTTTATAGCCATCGTATTGCAAACAACCGAACCTGTCAGGCCCGGGCGTAAATACCCGCGAAATATAAGAATTGTGAAAAAAGCATACTATCAAAACTACAAACCCATTTGTTAAGTTAATGGCATTGGGGTGAAACTGGAAATTTAGCTTGTTTTAGATTGGCCGTACAGGGCATAATAGGTTACCGGCACCACCAGCAGGGTAAAGAGGGTGGAGGCGATCAGCCCGAAAATAAGCGCCCAGGCAAGCCCCGAGAAAATCGGATCCAGGGTGATGGGCCAGGCGCCCAAAGCGGTGGTGAGGGCGGTCAATACAATGGGCCGCATTCGGATGGCGCCGCTCTGCAGAATGGCTTCCTTGAGGGGAAGTTCGTTTTTTAGGGCATCCTGGATGAATTCAATGAGCACCACGGCATTACGGATCACGATGCCGCCC
This sequence comes from Desulfobacter sp., assembly GCA_035270145.1. Taxonomy (GTDB): domain Bacteria; phylum Desulfobacterota; class Desulfobacteria; order Desulfobacterales; family Desulfobacteraceae; genus Desulfobacter. Next base: position 1,967 of record DATFIL010000382.1, read on the forward strand.
AGCGCAATCATTCCGATCATACTCGTGGCCGTGAAAAAAACCAGATCCTGGTAGCCGCCGATAGTCCCGCCGGAGATAATATTTAGCAGCCAGAAGCCCGGCATGATGCCGATAAGCGTTAGCGGGATCGCCATCATAATGAGAATCGGCATGAAAAAGGAATTGGTCTGCAGGGTCATCAGGATGTAGATCCCGATCAGCGCGGCCGCAAATGCGATGCCCATATCCCGGAATACCCGCAGCGTAATCTTCCATTCCCCTTCACCGGCCCATTCCGCCCGGATTCCGGAGGGCAGGGGATTTTCGGATAGTTTCCCCTGCATGCCCAGTATGGCCTCTGCCGGGGCCCGGCCTGCAACTTCGGCGAGCACGTAAACCACCCGATCGAGGTTTTTGTGATAGATGGTCTGGGCATCGGGGGTGTGGTCGATATCCACCAGCTCCGCCAGGGGCACCATTTTTCCGTCAGCCGTGGCCATGGGGATTTGGGTGAGGGTTGACATATTGGTCCGGCTTTTACGGGGCAGGATCATTTTGACATGCAGGGGTTGCCGCTCATCCGGTATATGCACTGTCGCCGGCGTGTCCCCGCCTACGGCGATTTTAAGCGCGTTGATAATGGCCCGGGTAGAGACGCC
>DATFIL010000383.1:0-18162 GCA_035270145.1 Desulfobacter sp.
GTTGATGGATATGGGTATCCAAAGGCTCAACTTCAGCCTGGATACCCTGGTGCCGGAAAAATTTATCCGGATTACCCGGCGGGACCGGTTCCAAAGGGTATGGGACAGTATCATGGCCGCGCACGATTTGGGCATGTCCCCCATAAAAATCAACACCGTTGCTTTGAAAGGATTCAACGATAATGAGATCCAGGCCATTGCCGGACTGACCTGGAAATACCCCTTTCATATCAGGTTCATTGAATACATGCCCATGGGAAACACTGATGTCGGTCAAGAGCAGCAAATCCTGACCCGGGACATTAAAAATAGTATCATTGAGGCCCATGGGCCTTTAACAGCAGTCCCTAAAGGAATAAATGACGGTCCGGCAAAAACCTACAGACTGATCGGTGCACCGGGGATTTTAGGGTTCATCACACCGGTCAGTTCTCATTTCTGCAGTGAATGTAACAGGTTGCGCTTAACTTCCCGGGGCACCCTTCGGCCCTGCCTGTTGAGAAACAATGAAACCGATATTCTCACCCCCCTGCGCAACGGCGCCGATGATGAGGCGTTGAAACAAATTATGGTAACAGCCTTGAAGGACAAGCCTTTAGACCATAATTTAGAAAAGAGAACTGTCCGGGATATACCATTGAATCATATGACATCTATCGGGGGATAAAAACAGGACCAGGGCTATTCATGCAAATACCGCAACAGTTGTTAGAACGACTGAAAAGAAACGAGGAAATAGCCAGAAAGTTCAACGAGATTGAAATGAGCATTCTCAGTATCCTGAACTTTGATGATTTTTTTGAACGACTTTTGTTCCAGATTGCAGACAAATTCAGCATACCGCATATCTGGATTTCTATTATCCAGGAAAGCACTATTTGTGAGCAACTCAGGGACAGCAGTGATTCCGAAGGCCTGAAATCAGCGATTGCTTTTGTGTCCCAGAAACGTTTTATTTCCATTATCAAGAAGCAAAAACCTGTACTGGCCAATAGGAATCTAACATTTTTCCATGACCTGATGCCCGCCGCTTTAACTGAGACCATAGGCTCCCTTGCCATCGCCCCAATAACTCTGGATGGAAAACTTGTGGGCAGTATTAACCTGGCAGATATCGACGCCTGCCGTTTTGAGCCCGGCATTGATACCTCTCTGTTAGAACAACTGGCCCAGAAAGTATCCCTGTGCTTGTCCAATGTCACTGCCCACGAGCAGTTAAAATTTCTGGCCTATCATGACCCTTTGACAGGTCTGTTTAACCGGCGGGTTTTTGAACGCATTCTTGACCGGGAATTTTCAAGGGCAAAACGCTATGACAGCGAACTGTCACTTATTTTTCTTGATTTCGATGATTTTAAAACAATAAACGATACCGCCGGGCACAGCATCGGCGATAAAGCCCTGTGCTTTTTTGCAGATGCGTTGGGCAGCCTGAAACGGGAACAGGATATTGTGGCCCGAGTTGCCGGGGATGAATTTGTCGTGATTTTACCATCCACTGGGAAAAAATGTGCCGCGCAATTCATCAAACGGGTTCACGCGTATTTTGAGACCAATCCTATGGTTTCCGATGAATATACGTTTAACATTCGGATAAGCCATGGTATCTCAAGCCTATCCGATGAAGGTGTATATAATCCATCTGGACTGCTTAAAACTGCAGATTCAAAAATGTACCGACACAAAACCGAAAAAAAGAAACATTGATACGCGATCATCGAGTATCAGGGTACTGATCTTCTGCCCACTTGTACGGAAAATCTTTTCTTTTCCAAATTATTATGGCTTTTTTTTCTGATTTATATTAAATTTTTTCATAATGAAATAATTCAGCTTAAGGGATTTTGACCAACCATTGATCACATTATCCAAAATCCGCAATCTTAAATTCAGGAACAAGCTTTTGTTTTCCTTTCTCATCCTTTTTGTTCCATTAATTCTTATATCCAAAACACTGGTCTTCGTTCAATGTCAGAAAGTGAACGAAATCTTCACTCCCTTAGGCACATTTTACATATTAATCACTCTGGATATTTTATTTTTCTTTCCGGCTTTTGTAGGCTTGGCCTTTATATTGTCACGATCCGTCACCACCCCCTTGAAAAAATTTACACAAATCCTGGACAACAGTGAAGACGGAGACTACAGCATTCGTTTGACCTATAATGCCAAAGATGAGATTGGAAACTTTGCCCGGCACTTTAATGCGTTCATGAGCCGTATGGAAAAATATCATGACCAACAAAATGACAAAAATCAAAAAATATTTGAGGCTCAAGATGCCCTTAAAGCCTCAGAGAAAGGACGTCACAAGCTTCTGACCCAATTACAAAAGGCGCAGAAAATGGAAGCAATCGGCACCCTGGCCGGCGGAATTGCCCATGATTTTAATAATATATTGTCCAGCATTTTCGGTTATGCCCAACTGGCCCAGATGAGTGGAGATAATCAAGAAAAACTGAACAACCATATGAACCAAATTCTTAAAGGTGCCCAGCGTGCAGCTGACCTTGTTGAACAGATTCTGACCTTCAGTCGCCAGGAGGAAAACGAAAAAAATCCTTTAAAACTGAACCTTGTGCTTAAAGAGGCGCTTAAGCTTCTCAGGTCTTCCATACCCGCTACAATTGAAATGGTAACCCGGGTGGAGACGATAGATATGGTTAATGCAGACCCCACCCAGATGCATCAAATGATCATGAGCCTGTGCACAAACGCCTATCAGGCCATGATGACATCCGGTGGGACTTTGACGGTGAGCCTGGCCACAGTGGACCATATTCAGCCTGAACATCAGAGCAAAAACTATTTTCGGCCAGGACCATTTTTAAAACTGATGGTTGAAGATACCGGCCACGGGATGGATCAAGAAAGCATTGAAAAGGCCTTTGATCCCAATTTTACGACCCAAGAGAAGGGGCGGGGTAGACGCGGGTTAGGGCTCCTTGCCCTGGTCAGGGCGATTGTCGAAGATCATAATGGCCTTTTTTACATTGAAAGTATTGCAGGACGGGGGACCGCATTTTTTGTTTATCTGCCGGTCGTAACGAAAAGCAGTTCGTCAGCAGACGACAGTCTTACAGAAAATGATTTGTCCCTGAAATCAGGCAAAGAAACCATCATGATAGTGGATGACGAGCCTGCTATCCTGGCTTTGATTGAAGAATTGCTTAACAGATTTGGTTATTCGCCCCACCTGTTTAATAATGGGGAAAGCGCCCTGAATGCCTACCAGGAAGGCAAAATCGATTTTGATATGATAATTACCGATATGACCATGCCCCGTATGACGGGTATTGCCCTGGCTGAAGCCATACTATCTGAAGATAAAAATATGCCCATAATTTTATGCTCTGGCTATAATGAAACCATTTCCCGGTCCAAAGTCAAAGCGATGGGTATTCAGGCCTTTCTTGAAAAGCCTTTGGATACATACCAACTGCTCAGCACCATGAGAACATTGTTTGATAAACAAAAAAGCTTTGACAGGAAAGTATGACTCTGCTGTCAAAGCTTTTTAAGAGCCTAACGAAAATCAAAAAGGGCATGGTTTTAAACCATACCCTTTCTACTCGATGATCGAGTTTCTACGATCTAATTAATCGGTGATTAACTCAATTTGAACCATGGGAGCAATATCTCCTTTCCTTGGTCCTAACTTGGTAATTCTAGTGTATCCACCCTGCCTTGAGTTAAACTTCTCTGCTACCTCTTCAAAAAGGGCATGCACAACATCTTTTTCACGGATTACCGCCATGGCCTGACGCCTGGCATGAAGATCCCCGCGTTTGGCCAAAGTAATCATTTTATCGGCAATTTTGCGAAGGCCTTTGGCTTTAGCCTCAGTGGTTTTGATGCTGCTGTGTTTGAACAGAGAAGTTACCATGTTCCTAAACATCGCCTTTCTATGGGCCGAGGTTCTATTCAGCTTTAATACAGATTTTCTATGCTTCATGGTATTTATTCTCCTTCCTGAGTATTCACATCTTCCGGCGGTTCGATCCCTTCAAGGTCCATCCCCAAAGACAATTCCATTGAATTGAGCACTTCTTTGATTTCATTGAGTGATTTTCGGCCGAAATTTTTTGTCTTGAGCATTTCGCTGTCGGTTTTCTGAACCAGCTGGTAAATGGTATGGATTCTAGCATTTTTCAGACAGTTTGAACTACGAACCGAGAGCTCGAGTTCATCCACGGAACGATAAATATTCTCATTGAATCCCTTTTCACCCTCATCGGTTTTATATTCCGATTCATCAGGTTCAAGTTCCTCATCAAAATTGATAAATGGATTCATCTGTTCTTTAAGTATCTTTGCGCCGTAGGCAACAGCATCATCAGGTGTAACACTACCGTCTGTCCAGACTTCAAAGGTCAGTTTGTCATAGTCGGTTTTCTGACCGATACGAGATGTGCCCACCACATATTTTACTCGCTTAATGGGGGAAAACGCTGCATCAATGGGGATTGTACCGATAGGGGCATCCTCGTCCTTATTTGCTGAAGACAGCGCATAGCCCTTACCTGTTTTCACAACCATGACAATATTAAGTTTTCCATTTTTATTTACCGAGGCAATATGCTGCTCCGGATTAAGAATCTTCACCCTACCTTCAGGACTGACGATGTCTGCACCTGTGACCTCTGCCTCGCCAGTGACATTAAGGGTCAATATTTTTTCTTCTGGATCGTCCACTTTGAGCTTTAATTCTTTCAGATTTAGAATAATCTCGGAAACATCCTCTCTAATATCTGATATAACGCTGTATTCGTGAAGTGCATCATCGAATTTCACGGAGACTATGGCGGCGCCATAAATGGATGATAAAATAATTCGCCGAAGCGAGTTACCAATGGTGATGCCGTATCCCCTTTCGAGGGGTTCACACACAAACTTACCATAGGTGGAAGTTGTGGTAACATCAAGCTTTTCCGGCTTGATCATCTCTCGCCAGTTAACATATGCAAGATTTTCAGATGACATTTAAATCTCCTGAATAGATAATTTGGTAAATCATGTATAGTATGATAAACCTATTTTGAATAAAGCTCGACGATCAACTGTTCCTGGATCGGCAGGGAAACATCTTCTCTACCAGGTAAACCTTTTATTTCACCTTTAAAACTGTCTTTATTAATTTCAAGCCACTGAGGAATACCACGCCTTACAATGGCGTCCAGGGAATCGATAATGGCTTGGATAGTTCTACTTTTTTCACAAAGCTCAATAACATCCCCTTTTTTTACCTGGTAAGATGGGATATTAACCTTTTTTCCATTTACAGTAAAATGATTATGGCGAACAAAATGACGGCCCTGGTTTCTGGAATTTACAAATCCAAGTCTAAATACGGTATTATCTAAACGGGTCTCGAGTAATGTCAACAAATTAATACCGGTAATGCCTTTTTGACGATCTGCCCTTTTGAATGTATTTCTAAACTGTTTCTCAGACACACCATAAATGCGTTTAACTTTTTGTTTTTCCCGAAGCTGCGTGCCGTAATCTGATTGTTTGACTCTTTTCTGACCGTGCTCCCCAGGGGGGAACCCTCTTCTGTCAAAACTGCATTTATCAGAAAAACAACGGTCCCCTTTTAAAAAAAGCTTCATATTTTCACGTCTGCACTGCCTGCAGACAGAACCTCTATATCTTGCCAAGTTTCCTCCTTTATCCTTTTAGATAAAGTTTACACGTTAAATAATTTGTTTATACACGTCTTCTTTTGGGTGGGCGGCATCCGTTATGCGGTACCGGGGTAACATCCTTGATCATGGAAATATTGAACCCAATTGCATGCAAAGCCCGAAGCGCAGATTCTCTTCCAGGACCCGGGCCTTTAACATATACCCCTATGTTTTTCATGCCATGCTCCATTGCTTTAGCTCCTGCATCTTCTGCAACCAGTTTAGCTGCAAAGGGGGTGGATTTTCTAGACCCTTTGAACCCCTGCATCCCGGCGGATGACCAGGAAATGGTGTTACCGTTTTCATCTGCAATGGTGACAATGGTGTTATTAAAGGTAGACTGAATATGCACTATGCCGGTTGATATATTTTTTTTAACCCGCTTTTTGGCAACGACCTTTTTAGACTTTTTCGCCATAATTGTTATCCCTTTTAATTAAGTCCTACTTTTTCTTCTTCACTGCCGCGCGTTTGGGACCTTTTCTGGTTCTGGCGTTGGTACTAGTCCGCTGCCCATGACAGGGCAGGCCTTTACGATGACGCAGTCCCCTGTAACATCCGAGATCCATCAACCGTTTAATATTCATGGACACTTCAGAACGCAATTCACCTTCAACCTTGAATTCAGCATCAATGACTTTTCTGATTTCATTGATTTGTTCTTCGGTCAGATCGTTGGCTTTGATTGTGGGCTCAATGCCCGTTTTTTCAAGTATATGCATAGATCTGCTATTCCCGATCCCATAGATATAGGTTAAAGCGATCCACGCATGTTTATCTCTTGGTAAGTCAACTCCAGCTATACGTGCCAAATTTTTCTATCCTCCTATCCCTGACGCTGTTTATGGCGCTTGTTGACACAAATGACTCTGATGACACCGCGCCTTCTAATAACTTTGCAGTTTCTACAGATTTTTTTTACGGACGCTCTGACTTTCATCTAACTGCTCCTCATCTCATTATTCCAATTATTTTTATTTATAGCGGTAAGTAATTCTGCCACGACTCAGGTCATAGGGAGAAATTTCCACAGTCACCCTGTCGCCGGGAAGTATTTTTATAAAATGCATTCTCATTTTCCCAGAAATATGTGCCAGCAGAACATGCTTATTTTCCAGTTCAACTTTGAACATGGCATTGGGAAGTGTTTCGAGGACCTTACCGTCTACTTTGATGGGCTCTTCTTTAGCCATAACTAAATTCTTCTCCTTTGTGGTGCCATATCATATCAGGACCGGCTCTTGATCCGTTTATTTCCAGAGCGTCCCAGAAAACCGTCGTAATTGCTGGTAATCAAATGGGACTCTATCTGAGAGATGGTATCAATAGCAACACCAACAACAATCAACAGCGCTGTCCCGCCGAAATAAAAAGGTACGTTAAACTTATTCATCAATACAGTGGGCAACACACAGACCACTGAGACATAAGCTGCACCGCCCACAGTAATCCTTGTGAGTACTTTATCAATATACTCAGCTGTCCGTTTTCCCGGACGAATGCCCGGGATATACCCGCCGTTCTTTTTCATATTTTCGGCCACATCTTCAGGGTTGAATTGAACTGCAGTATAAAAAAAGCAGAAGAAGACGATAAAACCAACATATAACGAATAATACCAAATAGTTCCCGGACTGAACATACCAGCCACCGTCTGCATGACGGGCAGATTAATGAACTGGGCCAGTGTGGTGGGAAACATGATGATGGAAGATGCAAAAATAGGCGGAATAACCCCCGCTGTATTGATCTTAAGTGGAAGATGCGAGGTCTGTCCTCCGTACATCTTTCTGCCGACCACACGTTTGGCATAATGGACCGGGATTCTGCGCTGGGCCAATTCCATGAAAATAATGGCAGCAACGACTGCAACCATCAATACAATCAGAATGAGGGTTGAAAACAACCCCATCTCACCCGTACTCAATAGTCGTCCCATCTTAATACCTGCAGACGGCATATTGGCGACAATACCGGCAAAAATAATCAAAGAAATACCATTACCGATCCCCCTTTCGGTAATCTGCTCACCAAGCCACATGATAAATGCAGTTCCAGCTGTTAGTGTGATAATGGTGATCAGCCTAAATCCCCACCCAGCATAGGGTACAATGGGAACACCGGCAGGCGATGTCATAGATTCAAGACCAACAGCAATCCCAAAACCTTGTATGGCGCTTAAAACAACCGTACCATAACGGGTTAACTGGGTTTTCTTTTTACGGCCGGCATCCCCTTCTTTCTTGAGCTGTTCAAGATAGGGAACAACCACGGTCATCAATTCTAGAATAATGGAAGCACTAATATAAGGCATAATCCCCAAGGCAAAAATGGAAAGCCGCTCCAGCGCTCCACCAGAAAACATATTGAACATCGAAAATAATGTGCCTGACGCCGATGCAAAAAATGATTCCAGTGCTGCCCCATCAATACCGGGTGTCGGGACATGCACCCCGACCCTGTAGACAAAAAGCAAGGCAAGTGTTATCAATATTTTACGCTTCAGCTCCGGCAATTTGAGCATATTCTGGTAGCTGTTGTGGATCATTGGAACTTTTCCTTATACCTTTATGCTTATTCTACACTGCCGCCGGCAGCTTCGATTTTTTCTTTGGCACTCTGGGAAACCAAGATATTTTGCAAGATAAACTTCTTGGATACCTCACCATTTCCAAGAAGTTTAACACCATCCACAGATCCTTTAACAAGACCGGCTTCTCTGAGAACGGCCTCAGTAATTTGAGCACCATCATCAAACCGGTCAAGATCTTTGACATTGAGAACTGCATTATGGGTTTTAAACATATAGTTTTTAAAACCGCGTTTTGGCAGTCGTCTGTAAATAGGCATTTGCCCACCTTCAAAACCAGGACGAACAGACCCCCCTGAACGCGCCTTAAGGCCCTTATGCCCCCTGGTAGAAGTTTTACCCATACCGGAACCGGGACCACGCCCGACTCTTTTTCTATTTTTTCTGCTGCCGGGAGCAGGAGCCAGATCATGTAATTGCATCCTAAACCTCCTCTACTTTCACCAGGTGTGAAACCTTTTCCACCTGCCCCATGATCACAGGGGTATTTTCGTGCTCCACAGTGTGATGCATTCGTTTAATGCCCAGGGAGCGTATAATCCGTCCATGCTTTGCAGGACGACCGATGGCGCTTCTTATTTGCGTAATTTTAATTTTATCAGCCATTGTTCGCCTCTTTATATTTCCTCAGGGTTAAGCCCGCGTCTTTTGGCAACGGCCTCCTTGGTACACAAAGACTCAAGGCCGGCCATGGTGGCTCTTACAATGTTCTGGGTGTTGTGGGAACCAATGCACTTGGTCAAAATATCGGTTACACCGGCTGCTTCAAGAACCGCACGGATACCACCACCGGCAATCAGCCCTGTACCAGGAGACGCCGGTTTGAGAAGGACCCGGCCAGATCCGGCGTGACCCAGAACTTCAAAGGGAACCGTGCCGTTCAGGATAGCAACTTTTTTCATATTCCGTTTGGCTTTTTCCATTCCCTTTCTAATGGCTTCAGGGACTTCTTTGGCCTTTCCCAGTCCATATCCCACGCTGCCTTCACCATCACCTACCACAACCAGGGCAGTAAAGGTAAAATTCCGGCCACCTTTAACGACCTTCGCAACACGGTTAATTCTGACGACCTTATCTATCAGACCTGTATCTTCCATCTGCTGTTGTTGTCTTGCCAAGGGTGTTCCTCCTTAATTTAGAATTCAAGTCCGGCTTCCCGGGCCCCGTCTGAAAGTGCTTTTACGCGTCCGTGAAAAAGGAACCCGTTCCGGTCAAAAACAACCTTTTTAATTCCTTTATCACTTGCCCTTTTGCCGATAAGGTTGCCCACTGCTTTTGCAACATCCTGTTTTTTCCCCTCAACAGGCGTATCTTTGTATTCTTTGTCAAGGGTTGACGCTGCGACCAAAGTAATGCCTTTAGTGTCGTCTATAATCTGGGCGTAAATATGCTTGGCTGTTCTGAAAACGCTAAGTCGAGGACGTTCCTGATTACCAAATATATTTTTTCTAATCCGTTTTTTTCTTTTAAGCCGTGCAACCAGCCTTGGTGATGTATTTGCCATAGTCGATATTCCCTACCTTTTAATCTTTACCAGCAGTCTTACCTGCTTTTCTGATAATTCTTTCGTCAGCATACATAATGCCTTTGCCTTTATAAGGCTCGGGAGGTCTAATAGCTCTGATATTTGCTGCAGCCTGCCCCAAAAGCTCTTTATCAATACAGCTAAGGGTAACTTCGACGTTTTTATCCACCGCAGCAGTTACACCATCAGGAAGGGCAAAATCAACAGGGTTTGAATACCCGACAGATAGGACCAAATTCTTTCCTTTAGTCTCAGCCCGGTAACCAATGCCGGAAAGTATCAGTTTTTTTTCATAACCTTGGGTGACACCATGTACCATATTAAAAATAAGAGACCTGAAAAGACCCTGTAGTGCCACTTTCTTTTTATCAGAGGTGTCGGTGGTTACATTCAACACCTGGTTATCAATTTCAATATTGACTGCCGGATGCAGCTTGCGGTCAAGACTGCCTTTAGGCCCTTTGACATTGATGGTATCCCCATCAAGGGTGATTTGAACCTTATCTGGAAGCTGAACCGGCTTTTTTCCTATTCTGGACATCTTATAGCTCCTGTCTTACCAAACGTTACAAAGAATTTCACCGCCGACCTTTGCTTCTTTTGCCTGCCTGTCGGTCATCAACCCCTTAGAAGTGGAAATGATGGATATACCTAAGCCATTTAATACCGGCTTAATATCTTTTGATTTAGCGTAGACCCTGCAAGAGGGTTTGCTAACACGCTGTATACCAAAAATAGTCGGTTCGCCTTCTGAAACATATTTCAAGGCCAGCCGGATAACCCCCTGGGTTTCATCTTCGAGAAATTTGTAATCTTTGATATACCCTTGTTCCTTCAGCACCCGCACCATTTCACGTTTAATTTTTGATCCGGGGATATCCACCTTGGACAAACCTGCTTTACCACCATTTCTGATTATGGTCAGCATGTCTGCAATGGGATCACTAGTTGCCATTTGAAAATCTCCTTAAATAAGCTGATATTTAAACAATCGTAAGAATCTGAATCCGCTACCAAGAAGACTTGGTTACACCCGGCAATTTACCCTGTGAGGCAAGCGTCCTGAAACAGATTCTGCAAATACCAGCTTTTCTAATAAATGCACGAGGTCTACCGCATAAGGGGCACCTGTTGTAAGCCCGTACACCAAATTTGGGTTTTCTTTGTGCCTTTGCAATTAAAGCTTTTTTAGCCAAACGATCTTCCTCCTTTAGGTCCTTAATTTTTAAAGGGCATTCCCATTAATTTAAGAAATGATTTCCCTTCTTCATCGGTTTGAGCTGTGGTGACAACCGTTACATTGAGGCCCTTAATAACGTCAGTTTTATCATATTCAATTTCAGGAAAAATGATATGCTCAGTAATCCCCAAGCTGTAATTGCCACGACCATCAAAAGCTTTTCCTGAAATTCCTTTAAAATCCCTTACACGGGGAAGTGCGATGTTGATCAGTCTGTCAAGAAAATCATACATCTTTTCCCGTCTAAGCGTCACTTTGCACCCGATGGGAAGATCCGCACGCAATTTAAAATTTGCAATGGGCTTCTTTGCGCGGGTAATTACGGCTTTTTGTCCTGCAATCAACCCAAGCTCCTGGGCTGCAGTTTCAACTATCTTCGGGTTTCTGACCGCCTCACCAAGCCCCATATTCAGTACAATTTTGTCCAACTTTGGTACTTGGCACTGATTGGTGTAGTTAAACTCATCCGTCAGTGTGGGGACCACTTCGTTGGTATACTTTTCCTTAAGCGTAGTCATTTATTTTCTCCAGCTTTAGGTGTTATGAGTCTATCTGCTGATTGCATTTTTTACAGACTCTTACCCGTTTTCCATCTTCAAGCTGCTTGATTCCGATACGGGTCGGTTTTACACAGGAATTACACATCAGCATAAGATTGGATCCGTCCATGGGCATGGGTTTTTCAACAATGCCCCCCTGGGGGTTTTCCTGGGAAGGACGCTGATGAACTTTGACCATGTTGATATTTTCAACAACAATCCGGTTCGTCTTTTTGGCAACCTTGAGAACCTTGCCAATCTTTCCATTGTCCTTGCCGGTCAACACTTTAACTTTATCGTCTTTTTTTATTCTTATTTTCATGACTTATTTTTGTTCTCCCTGGCCTTGGATCAAAGTACGTCAGGCGCAAGAGAAATAATCTTCATAAAACGCCTTGCGCGAAGTTCTCTTGCCACTGGCCCGAAAATACGGGTCCCCACCGGCTCGTTATTCTTGTTAATCACAACAGCGGAATTATCATCAAAACGGATAGATGATCCGTCGGGCCGGGAGATCTCTTTTTTGGTTCTAACAATAACTGCCTGGACTACGTCTCCCTTGCTGACCTTTGAATTGGGAATAGCCTCTTTTACGGAAACAACGATAACATCTCCGATGGTGGCGTATCTTCTTTTAGAACCGCCAAGGACTTTTATGCAATACAGTTCCTTGGCGCCTGAATTGTCAGCGACTGTCAGTCTGGTTTCACTTTGAATCATTATTCAACTCCTTAGACACTAGACCGCTTTTTTAACAATTTCAGTAATCCGAAACCGTTTTAGTTTACTCAGCGGCCTGGTTTCGATAATTTTGACTTCGTCACCAATTCTGCATTCATTTTGTTCATCATGGGCGTGATATTTTTTGTAACGTTTGATGTATTTTTTATACACCTTATGCTGTACAATTCTTTCAACCCTGACCACCACGGACTTATCCATTTTGTCGGACACGATCAGACCAATCAGCTCTTTTTTATTTTTTTTTGTAGTTTCCATATCAATACTCGTTAGTTAGCTAATTTGATATTCATTTCTTTGGAAATCGTGTAAAGTCTGGCGATGTCTTTTCTTACACTGGACAAATTGGCTGTATTCGCGAGCTGACCTACATTATTCTGGAAACGAAGGTTAAACAGTTCTTTTTTAAGCTCAACGATTTTGCCTTTAATCTGACCTGCATCCATGTCCCTGATTTCACTGACCTTTAACATCATTTATTCCTTTCCACAAAACGGGTTTTCACGGAAAGTTTTCTGGCAGCTAGCCTTAAGGCCTCTTTGGCCAATTCCCTGTCAACGCCTTCCATTTCATAGAGAATCTTACCTGGTTTTATCCTTGCCACCCAAGAATCCGTTGCGCCTTTACCTTTACCCATTCTGACTTCAGCCGGTTTTTTGGTAATCGGGTGATCAGGAAAGAAACGAATCCAGCTTTTGCCCTGTCTTTTTGCCTTTCTGGTCATCGCGACCCTGGCAGCTTCAATCTGTCTTGCATTTACATACCCGCATTCCACAGCTTGGAGTCCGTAATCTCCAAAACTCAAAGTATTGCCTCGAGTCGGCGTTCCTTTAGTTCTACCACGAAACTGTTTGCGGTATTTGATATTTCTGGGACTCAGCATTTGCTAATTTCTCCTTATTGCCTTTAACTAGTTGCCAGAGTCTGTTCTCCGGGGTTTATAACTTCCCCTTTGAATATGAACACCTTAATTCCAATGGTTCCATAGGTGGTCTTGGCTTCAATGAATCCGTAATCTACATCAGCTCTAAGCGTATGTAATGGAATTCTACCTTCCTTGTACCATTCGGTTCTGGCCATTTCTGCACCACCCAGGCGACCGGAGCAAATAATTTTAATGCCTTTTGCCCCGAATCTCATGGCAGAGGAAACGCTTCTTTTCATTGCCCTTCTGAAGGCAATGCGTTTTTCAAGCTGGCTTGCAATATTTTCCGCTACCAACTGTGCATCGGTTTCAGGTCTTCTGACCTCTTTGATATCAATCAACACATCAGGATTGAGCATTTTTTCAAGCTCATTTTTCAGCAACGCAATCTCTGAACCTTTTTTGCCGATAATGATGCCTGGCCTGGCTGCAAAAACTCTGAGCCTGATCTGTTTTGAAAACCGCTCAATCTCAATTTTAGAGATCCCTGCGTGGTATAGTTTCTTTTTCAAAAATTTTCTTACTTTAAAATCTTCTTCGACAAAGTTTGCATACTCTTTGTCGGCATACCACCGGGAATCCCAAGTCCTGATGATGCCTAATCTTAATCCGGTAGGATTTACTTTCTGGCCCAAGCCTTTCCCTCCTTGTTTAGACGGTTTCTTCTACAACCACTGTTAAATGACTGGTTCTTTTTAGAATACGGGCAGCTCGTCCCCTTGCCCGCGGCCTGAACCGTTTCATGGATGGTCCATGATCAACAATCACATTTTTCACTACCAGCTTGTCAACATCTATCTCATTGTTATGCTCAGCATTGGCAATGGCAGACGATAGGGTTTTATACATAATCCCCGCTGCCTTTAAAGGCATGAACTTTAATAAGGTCAACGCCTGTTCCGCATTTTTGCCTTTGATCTCGCTGATGGGCAGCCGAAGCTTAAACGGTGAGATTCTTGCGTATCTTGTAGTCGCTTTAACTTCCATATCTTAAATTTCCTCTAAATCATAGCAGATTACCGTTTGGATTTTTTATCTGCGGCATGACCCCAATAAGTTCTTGTGGGTGAAAATTCACCAAGTTTGTGCCCCACCATATTTTCCGTTACAAACACAGGAATAAATTTTTTTCCGTTATGAACAGCAAAGGTATTGCCGACCATTTCAGGTAAAATAGTGGAACGGCGCGACCAGGTTTTGATTACTTTATTGCTGCTGGACTTCTGGGCTTCAAGAACTTTTTTAAGAAGCTCTGGCGCGATATAAGGTCCTTTTTTTAATGATCTTGGCATAATTTATCACCTATTTCCTTTTAGCCCGTCTTTTGACAATATACTTATCTGTTCTGACAGTTTTACGGGTTCTTTTGCCCTTGGCAGGCACACCCCAGGGAGAACATGGCTGACGACCACCAGAAGAACGGCCTTCACCACCACCCATGGGATGATCCACAGGGTTCATTGCCACACCACGAACAGAGGGTCGCTTTCCCATCCATCTTGTACGCCCTGCTTTACCGCGACTAACGTCACTGTGTTTCTCATTCCCGACACGTCCGATAGTGGCTTTGCATTTAACATGAATCATACGAACTTCACCGGAAGGAAGCAGGATCTGGGCATAAGCGCCTTCTTTAGCCATTAAGCGCGCGTATCCACCGGCACTTCTGGCAATCTGCCCGCCTTTGTTCTGCTTGAGTTCAATATTATGAATTCTAGTACCGGTGGGAATATTTTCCAATGGCAGGCAGTTTCCTGGTTTAATATCAGCATCAGGACCGGTCTCAAGAATGTCACCGACCTTGATATCAAGGGGGGCCAAGATATATCTTTTTTCACCGTCAGCATAGGTTAACAAGGCTATCCGGGCTGACCTGTTCGGATCATATTCGATTGCAGAAACCTTGGCTGGGATTCCGTCTTTGTCCCTTTTAAAATCAATAATACGATATTTTTTCTTAGCCCCGCCACCTCTATGCTTGGCGGTAATTCTTCCATAAGAATTTCGGCCGGACCGCTTATTGAGATTTTTTGTCAGCCTTCGTTCAGGACTTTCTTTTGTAATTTCTTCAAAAGAAAGATACTCCTGGGCGCGTCTTCCCGGAGATGTCGGCTTAGTTTTAACTATTGTTGACATATTAATACCTCTTTACACACCTTCAAAAAAATCAATTCGTTGTCCAGGCATCAGCGTAACAACGGCTTTCTTCCAGTCCTTTTTCTTGCCGATAATTCTGCCACGCTGTTTTATTTTTCCTTTAACCTGTACGGTTCTGACCTGCTTGACCTGTGCATTGAACGCTTTTTCAACAGCATTTTTAATTTCAACCCTGTTGGCATCCTTGGCTACTTTTAAAGTCACTTGGTTGAACAACTCTCTTTGAAGGGTGGATTTTTCGGTAACTACAGGTCCACGGAGGATGTCATATTCAATCATCTTAACTCAGCCTCCCTTTGATGTTCTCAATACTGGATTCAACCAGCAGAAGGTTTTTAAACTTTAAAATATCATAAACGTTGAGACCTTCAGTTTTAATCACTTTGACATCCGGAATATTCCTGGAGGACAGAGTAAGCTTTGCATCGTCGGTATCTGAAACAATGAGAAGATCATCAAGCTTCAATGTGGAAAGCAAATCGGCCAATGCCTTTGTTTTGATTTCTTCGAGTTCAAGCGCATCAATAACAAAAAGCCGGCTGTCAGAAACTTTCACACTTAAAGCCATTTTAAGGGCAAGTTTTCTTACTTTTTTAGGTACTTTTATTTCATAAGATCTAGGGCTGGGACCAAAGATAACCCCCCCACCTTTACGCAAGGGGGACTTCACGCTACCCGCCCGTGCATTCCCGGTTCCTTTCTGCCTGAATAATTTCTTTGTAGAACCTGAAATCATACCTCTGGTTTTAGACGCAGCAGTCCCTTCCCGTTTTGAAACGAGCTGGGACCGCACGACTTCGTGAAGAACACTTGTTTTAACCGGTATGCTGAAAATTTCGTCAGGCAGCTCAACTTCAGACACTTTAGCACCTGTACTGTTTAATACCTCTACAGCAGCCATTATTCTTCCTCTTCAATTTTGATCGACTATGCATCACTGCGAAGTAATTGCAATACCCATAGCCGCTATTCGTCTATTTAATCAGACTGATGTTCTGCCGCGTTTTCTAATTCTTATAATAAACACGGCGTCAAAAACGGTTTTACTTATTTACATCAGTTTTGCGCACTTCGACAACACCAGTCTTAAAACCTGGAACAGCACCTTTTACGAGGATGAGGTTATCGTCGTGCTTAATATCTACAATTGTTAAATTCTTTACCGTAACCTTGTCAACACCTTTGTGGCCGGGCATTCTTTTTCCCTTGACTACCTTTGCAGGCCAAGCAGAGTTGCCGATGGAGCCCGGTTTTCTGTGGTTCCGGTTACCGTGGGTTTCAGGTCCTCTGGAAAAACCATGTCGCTTGATGGTTCCTTGAAAACCACGACCCTTTGAAATACCGGTCACGGTTACTTTATCACCAACTGAAAACATATCGGTACCAATGGTTGCGCCGGTTTCTATATCTTCAATTGAATCTTCTCTAAATTCTTTTAAAACGCGAAAGCCTTTATCCGATGCTTTTTTTAAATGTCCTGCAATGGGTTTATTCAGACGCTCAACCGGCTTTTCATCGAACCCGAGCTGCAAGGCTGCATACCCGTCCGTCTCTTCTGTTTTTATCTGGGTTACAACACATGGCCCAACCTGCAGCACTGTAACAGGAACGAGCTGTCCATCGGAGGCAAACACATTGGTCATCCCGATTTTTTTTCCAAGCAATCCACTCATCATAACAAATATGTCCCTGTTAATGCACTATAGTTTAATTTCAACATCTACACCGGGGGACAGGTCAAGTTTCATTAACGCATCCACGGTCTGCTGTGTCGGCTCAAGAATATCCATCATTCTTTTGTGCGTTCTGATTTCAAACTGCTCACGGGATTTTTTATCCACATGAGGGGAACGCAACACAGTAAACTTGTTGATCCGGGTAGGTAAGGGAACCGGCCCCACAATTCTGGCACCGGTTTTCCTTGCCGTATCAACAATATCTACTGAAGACTGATCAAGCAGCTTATGATCATAAGCTTTGAGCCTAATTCTTATTTTAGTCTTCAACATTGTTATTGTTCTTTCTTAATCTACTATTCTATGATTTCACCAACAACACCAGCACCAACTGTACGGCCACCTTCACGAATAGCGAAACGAAGTTCCTTCTCCATGGCGATAGGGTTGATCAATTCGACGTTAATGGTAGCATTATCACCAGGCATAATCATTTCAACTCCTTCTTCCAGAGTCAAAACGCCTGTAATATCGGTGGTCCTAAAGAAGAACTGGGGTCTGTAACCGGTAAAGAACGGTGTATGGCGCCCACCTTCTTCTTTACTCAGGGCATACATTTCAGCTTTAAACTTCGTGTGCGGTGTAATAGAGCCGGGCTTGCAAACAACCTGACCACGCTCAACCTGATCACGTTTCGTACCGCGCAGCAGCAATCCAACATTATCACCGGCCTGACCTTCATCAAGAAGCTTCCTGAACATCTCGACACCAGTGCAGACAGTTTTAGAAGTATCTCTGATACCTACAATTTCAATTTCTTCGCCGGTCTTTACCACACCGCGCTCAATACGACCGGTAACAACCGTACCACGACCGGAAATTGAGAACACGTCTTCAATGGGCATCAGGAAGGGTTTAGCGACATCTCTTTCAGGTTCGGGAACATAGGAGTCAAGTACATCAAGAAGCTCAAAAATAGGCTTGGCGTCTTCAGCATCCACGTCGTCGCATTCCAGGGCTTTAAGCGCAGACCCTCTGATAATCGGCGTTTCATCACCTGGGAAATCGTAAGAATCAAGAAG
>DATFIL010000384.1:0-6452 GCA_035270145.1 Desulfobacter sp.
ATAATACCAAAGCTGGTCTGCATATTGGTGGGCTTGTAGAGTTGATTAATCACCACCTCAGAAATCTGGTCGCGTTTAAGCCCAATGGCCATACGCATGCCATCGCGGTCGGATTCATCCCGAACATAGGAAACGCCGGTAATCACTTTGTCCCGGACCAGCTCAGCGATCTTTTCCACCACCTTGGCTTTATTGACCTGGTAGGGCAGCTCCGTGACCACAATGGTTTCCTGTCCATTTTTCTTGTTCTCTTCGACCTCGACTTTGGCCCGCAGGGTAATAATACCCCGGCCGGTGTCATAGGCTTCAAAAATCCCCTTGGTGCCGTAAATATGACCATAGGTGGGAAAATCCGGTCCCGGGATATGAGCCATCAACGCCCTTGTGTCCATGTCCGGGTTGTCAATGAGTGCCTTTAACCCCTCAATGACTTCACTGATATTGTGGGGCGGTACATTTGTGGTCATGCCCACCGCAATGCCCGAGGACCCGTTGACCAGCAATGCCGGAAATTTAGTGGGGAGCACCGCAGGTTCTTCTATGGTTTCATCATAATTGGGGATGAATTCCACGGTCTCTTTTTCAAGATCAGCCAGCATCTGGTGGGAGAGTTTGCGCATACGGATTTCCGTATAACGCATGGCAGCTGGAGAGTCGCCGTCCACAGAACCAAAATTACCCTGGCCGTCCACCAGGGTATAACGCATGGAGAAGTCCTGGGCCATGCGGACAATGGTGTCATACACGGCAGAATCACCGTGGGGATGGTATTTACCAATAACATCACCCACGATGCGGGCAGATTTTTTATAGGGTTTATTCCAGTCATTGTGAAGCTGCTGCATGGCATATAACACACGCCGGTGAACCGGTTTCAACCCGTCCCGGACATCGGGCAGAGCCCGCCCGATAATGACACTCATGGCATACTCAAGATAGGACTGCCTCATCTCTTTCTCGATACTGGTGCTTTCGTTTTGAATCATCCTAAATTAACTGCTCCCGATTAAATTGCTTTCATATTTTGTTGTGAGTTGAACCTGGGTGTTGATATACCAGATCAGCCCATGGCTGAAACTTGATCATCGAGTGTTATTGTTCAGGCCATGAATATAGCATCCCTTCGTGGGAAAGAGTCTGCGCCAAATATTACCTGCCTGGTGACCGAAAAACCAAATGAATGGTTCAAACGAGGTAAAGCCGCACATGCAGCATTTCCTGCACAGGTGCGGCTTTGCCTTAAATTCAAGAAATGCCCGGTGTTAACTGCTGATAAATCCTAGGGCAGCCAGCACCAGCAATACTTCCCAGATAATAACCTGGGTAAAACTTCCGAAGAAATGGTATACAATGCCGCCGCCTACGATGGCAGGAACGGCTGTGTATATCAATATCCCAAGTTTGCGTGAAATATCCATGGTTTTACACCTCTTTTTTGAATTTCAATTCCAATCAGTTATACCGGCAATATTAATTCATTTGTTTATCATTTTAAGGGTTTTAAGTAAAGGAGAACATGGCAAAAATTCAGTAATTTACCGTTCAATAATCATTGCCATGCCCATACCGCCACCAATGCACATGGAAATCAGACCGGTATTGTAATCCTTTCTTTCCATCTGGTGAATGGCAGTGACCATCTGGCGGGCACCCGTGCACCCGATGGGATGGCCCAAAGAAATTCCCGAACCCAGCTCATTGGGTGTTTCCACATCAAGATCCAGCTCCCTCATGCAGCCGATGGCCTGGGCGGCAAAGGCTTCGTTAAGTTCAATCATGTCAATGTCGGATAATGCCATGCCGGTCTGTTTAAGCACCCGTTTCACCGCCGGCACAGGCCCCAGACCCATGTACGCAGGATCAAGACCGCCGGACGCAAAGCTTTTAACCTTTGCCATCACTTTAAGGCCAAGCGCATTGGCACGCTGTGCAGTCATCATGAGCACGGCGGCAGCACCGTCGTTAATACCCGAGGCATTGCCGGCAGTTACGCTGCCATCTTTTCTGAAGGCCGGACGCAGTTTCGCCAGTTTTTCCATACTGGTTTCCATGGGCCGTTCATCCTTATTTACCACGACTTCCCCTTTGCGGTTCTTGATAACAACGGGAACGACTTCCTGGTCAAAGGTGCCGTCATGAACCGCACCAAGGGCCCGGGTATGGCTTAAAAGTGAAAGCTCGTCCTGTTCCTGCCGCGTGATACCGTATTTTTCAGCAATATTTTCTGCGGTCTGCCCCATGTGGTAGCCGTAAAAAATTTCATAAAGGCCGTCATACACCATCAGGTCATGGACCGGACCCTGGCCGGTAAGTTCCATACGATGGCCCCATCTGGCCTTGAGCAGGGCCATGGGTGCATTACTCATGCTTTCCTGGCCGCCGGCCAGAACTACGTCAGCCTGCCCTGCCATAATGGCCTGGGCACCCAAGGCAATGGCTTTAAGCCCTGATCCGCAGATCTTGTTCACGGTCATGGCCGGGGTCGTACGACTGATGCCGGCCCCGATCATGGCTTGGCGGGCAGTATTCTGGCCCTGGCCGGCCTGGAGTACATTGCCCATGATGACTTCATCCACATAGATGTCTGTCAGGTCATCGGTATAATCATATCCTGTATTCTCAATCTCTATCATTCCCTGATTTTTCAGGGTTGCATGGGAAAACGTATCAAAGCCCGGATCCAGGGCCGGTTTAAGTCCGGCACGTTTTAATACATCTTTCATAACACAGGTGCCCAGTTCCACCACCGGCACACTTTTCAATGATCCGCCAAAGGTCCCCACAGCGGTTCTAACACCGCTTACAATTACCACGTCTTGCATTTCAGCCTCCAATTGGATTGATTTTTCCAAACCATTGGTTGAATGATCAATAGTTTGGTTAAACTGCCATACCAAAATGACTTATAAAATACAAGGAAAACGCCGTCAGGTGTCCATAGCGTTTTTTTTCAGATCCAACCACGCGTCAAGACGCTGTTTTACCGTTTTCTCATACCCTCTGCTCGTGGGATGATAAAACCGTGTGCCTTCAAGGGGTTCGGGCAAATAGGATTGGGACGCATACCCATGTTTATAATCATGGGCGTATTTGTAACCTTTGCCGTACCCCATCTGTTTCATCAACCCGGTGGGGGCATTGCGGATATGCATGGGCACCGGCAGAGACCCATGTTTTTTAACGCTCTCTTGAACCTGTTTCTGGGCCGCATACACGGCATTGCTTTTCGGCGCTGTGGCCAGGTACACGGCAGCCTGATATAAAGAGCCATCCCCTTCGGGGCGGCCTAAGCGCCTGAATGAGGCATCCGCATTCATGGCCATGGTCAAAGCGCCGGGATCGGCAAGGCCGATATCCTCGGTGGCAAGTCGAATCATCCGCCTCAATATGTAAATGGGGTCATCCCCGGCAGCCAGCATCCGCCCAAGCCAGTACATGGCCCCGTCCGGATCACTGCCCCGCACACTTTTGATAAAGGCCGAGATCAGATTAAAATGCGCTTCGCCTGCCTTGTCATGGCGCAAAATTTTTTGGGCCACCAGGCCTCGGACATCATCCACATCCAGTTTCTTACCGTCCCCGCGGTTCAACGCACAGGCCTCAAGGTTTGTCAGGGCCGCCCTTGCATCGCCATCAGATCCGGCGGCAATGTGGTCAATGGCCGCTTTGGAAAATGTATCGGATGAAAGACCAAGGCCCTTATCCTTATCGGTTAAAGCCCGGTTCAAAATCTGCACAATGGCATCTCGGGAGAGGCTGTTCAGACCAAAAACCCGGCATCTGGATACCAGGGCGGGATTGACTTCAAACGAAGGATTTTCCGTGGTGGCCCCGATCAGGGTGATCAAACCGTTTTCCACATGAAAAAGAAAAGCATCCTGCTGGGATTTGTTAAACCGGTGAATCTCGTCCACAAACAGCAGGGTCCGTTGGTTATGAAGCCGCCTTCTTTCCTTTGCCGACTCAATGATCTGCCGGACCTCCTTGACGCCCGACAAGACCGCAGAAATTTTGACCCACTGATTTTTCGTCTGTGTTGCAATAACATTGGCCAAAGTGGTTTTACCACACCCCGGCGGTCCCCACAGAATCATGGAAAAAACCCGGTCTTCGGATACGGCACGTTCAAGCAGGCTGCCTTTGGCTGTGATGTGGTCCTGGCCCACAACATCTTCCAGCCGCCGGGGCCGCATACGTTCAGCCAGTGGTGCAGCACCGGCCATATCCTGGTCGGCGGTATGGTCAAAAAGATCCATTACAATGTGCTTTTCTGATCCCGTTCGCGTTTTTTGCGGCTCTGTTCTTTGCGCTGCTTATCCCGCTTTGTCATGACCTTTTTTTTCTTCTTCTGGATTCGCCTGAACTCCTTTGTGTTGCCGGAAAACTCAATTTTTCCGGTTTTTTCCCTGAAATACAGTTTAACAGGGGTCAACGTCAAAGGGATCATCTGGCGCAGCTGGTTGACCAGATACCGCTTATAAGAAAAGTGCACGGCATCGGGATAGTTGACAAAACAGACAAAAGTAGGTGGTTTCACTGCCACCTGGGCCGCGTAAAAAAATTTGATGCGCCGCCCCCTGTGAAGGGATGGCTCATCTCTGTACACGGCGTCTTCGATGATCCGGTTGACCATGCCTGTATTGATTCTGTGGCAGTATTGCTTATAAACCTTTTCCACCTCACCCAAAATCTTGTGGCAGCGCTGGCCGGTTTTGGCTGAAATGGTGATGGCAGGGGCAAAGGCCAGGAATCTTGCCTCCTGGCGCAACTCTTTGATAAACGCCTGCTGCCCTTTTTCGGACTTGTCCACAAGATCCCATTTATTGAGCAGGAAAATGGCCCCGCACCCTCTTTTTTCCGCATAGCCTGCAATGGTGATGTCCTGGTCAGTGATGCCTTCGGAACAGTCGATGAGAATCAACGCTACATCACAGTCTTCCATACTGTCCAGGGCTTTAAGAATGGAAAATTTTTCAAGTTTATCCGAAACCTTGCCCTTGCGGCGGATACCTGCGGTATCTTTAAGGATAAATTCCCGACCGTTCCGGTTCACGGACAATTCAATGGCATCCCGGGTGGTGCCGGCTTTATCGTTGACCACCACACGCTTTTCTCCGAAAAGCCGGTTGGCAAGGGAGGATTTCCCCACATTGGGACGCCCGATAATGGCAATGCGGATGGGACCATTGTCATCTTCTTCCGGTTCATCCGATTCCAACGGCACCGGGACATCGGGCAGCAGGGCCACCAGGTCTGAAAGGAAATCCCCTACCCCCAGGCCGTGTTCGGCGGATACCTTGTAAAACCGGTCCACCCCCAGGGTGTAGAACTCCCCAAGCTCGTCTTCCTGTCGGTGCAGACTTTCAACTTTATTAATCAGATAAAAAACAGGCTTTTCCGTGCGGCGTAAAAGATCGGCAAGATCCCGGTCATAGGGGGAAAGCCCTGCCCGGCCATCCAGAATAAACACCAGGACATCGGCCTGATCCACGGCCCGCAACAGCTGTTCCTTGATCTGGGATGCAAAATAGTCATCATCCGCACTTAAAAAACCACCGGTATCAACCAGGGTAAAGGCTTTATCCTCCCACTGCGCATCGGCATACTGCCGGTCCCGGGTGACACCGGGCATATCATCCACCAGGGCCTGGCGGGATTTTGTAATTCTGTTAAACAGTGTGGATTTTCCAACATTGGGGCGGCCCACAAGGGCCACAACCGGTTTCATATTTGTTTCTCCCGGACAAAAAAAGGATTAAAAAAAAAATCAAATTTTTCAAAAACACCTGAATTACAAAAAAAGTCTTGGGTGTTTATCGACTTGAAAACAAAGCTTGTCAGACGAGTAGTCCTCGCCCAAACATCTTGGTTTGATCTGCCGGATTTTACATAGCAGGCTCAATAACAAAAGAAGTCAATACTTTTATTGGGAAGGGTTACACACCACATAAATAGACATAGTCCACACTAACGCTCAGCACAACCGGCTGCTAAAAGCTGTATAGCGAAGCGGCGCAGCTTTTAGCAGTCCGAGTTCATGCTGTTGTTCGCCTTTAAATGCCCTGTTTGCAATATGGTCTTCCGTAATATTTTCCCACAAAAACTGTTTAAACTTTCATTTGATTGCATCGCTCTTATGGCGAGGGCTTTATGCAGATCACTATCAACTCTCAATTGAAATTTACCCGAATATTTTTTGTCAGCAATTCCTGAAGGTAATGGTATGTTGTCATCAGAATAGATTTCAATCCATTCATCTAATATCTGGCACAACTGTCGATAAACATCTTCTTCATTGTCACCATGGCAGCATTTGCCAATCCAACCGGGAATTGAACCGACATAGCATTGATCTTCTTCTGACCACTCAACAATTTTTAAATAATGGTCTTTTTTTTTCATTTTTTAGCCCTTCTGGTTTTCAGTTGAACTTCTTTTTCCTGATATTGTTT
>DATFIL010000385.1:0-2106 GCA_035270145.1 Desulfobacter sp.
ACACGGTGTGTTCTGTTAGTGGACACCATTTCATACCGTGTCGTAAAAGCAAAATACCGGGGCTCGGCGTTTGATGGTGAAGGGGCAAGACTTTATGGGGGGCGGTGGAACAGCAAAGGAGTGCCTGTCGTTTATACATCAGACTCTCTGGCCTTATGTTCCCTTGAAATTTTTGTGCATCTTCCGTCATATACGCTGCTGGCAGATTATCTTTATGTACCCCTTGTTTTTGATTCCGGTCTGATTACTGTGGCGCATTTGGATGACGGCTGGGATGAAAGACCTGTTTCGAGAGTTTCTCAAGACATAGGCGATCATTGGATTAAAGAAGGCCTTTCTGCCATTTTAAGAGTGCCGAGTGTGATAATGCCCGACGGTTACAACTACCTTGTCAATATTCATCACCCGGACTTTAAAAAAATAAAGATCGGCAAACCACAGCCTTTGGCTTTTGATCCACGGTTACAAAAATAATTGAAATCAGAATTTAGCCTCCCACAAAGAAAGAATTTAACACCTTCGTGTCTTTGTGAGATACTAAAAAGCGAATCAATGAAAATCCTTCATATATTAGACCACAGCCTGCCTTTACACTCCGGCTACACCTTCCGGAGCCAGAACATTTTCAAGGCCCAGCAGCAGATGGGATACAGCCCGGTGATCCTGACCTCTCCCAAACATGAAGAAAGCCTGAAAAAGCAAACCCCGGCAAAAGAGCAGATCAACGGATTCACCTATTACCGCACAGGGCCGACCGCCCGCTCCTCCCTGCCCGTGGTATCGGAACTGGCCCTGATGCGCGCCCTGTACCAGCGGATCATCCAGGTGGCGGACATGGAAAACCCGGACATCATCCATGCCCACTCCCCGGTGCTCAATGCCATCCCCGCCATCCGGGCCGCCAGGAAAAGAAACATCCCGGCGGTCTATGAAATCCGGGCGTTCTGGGAAGATGCGGCCGTGGACCACGGCACTTACGCAGAAGGTTCCTGGAAATACAATCTTACCAAGTTCATCGAAACCCGGGTGTGCAAAAAAGCGGACCACGTGGCCATCCTGTGCAACGGCCTGAAAAACGACCTGATCGCCCGGGGCATCCCGGCCGCCAACATCACGCCGGTGTTCAACGGCGTCAACCCCCTGGAGCTGAAACCGGTGCCCCCGGACCCGGCATTCCAGCAGGAATGGGACCTGAAGGACAAAAAAGTGATCGGGTTTGTGGGATCATTCTACCGGTACGAGGGCCTGGACCTGCTGATCACAGCGTTTACAAAAATAGCGGCATCCCATGACAATGCCCGTTTGCTCCTGGTGGGCGGCGGAGAGATGACCGCTGAACTCAAGACCCTGATCGACAAACACGGCATCCCAAACCGCGTGATCATGCCCGGCCGGATCCCCCATGAACGCATCGCCGGGGTGTACGCCCTCATCGACATCCTGGCCTATCCCCGGTATTCCATGCGCCTGACCGAACTGGTCACCCCCCTCAAACCCCGGGAAGCCATGGCCATGGAAAAAGCCCTGGTGGCCAGTGACGTGGGCGGGCACAAGGAATTGATCACCGACAAAAAAACCGGCCTGCTCTTTGCCGCAGGCAATGCCGATGACCTGGCCGAAAAAATAACGCACATTCTTGAAAACCCCGAACTGGAAGCCTCCCTGCAGCAGACCGGCAGCCACTGGGTCAGGCAGCACCACACCTGGGAAGCCACCACGTCAGTCTATCAAAACATCTACGAGAGCGTGAACAAGGTACGCGAAAAAAACAATTAAGTAAGCTGTCCCCAAAATTGGCACAAAGGTCTCATGATTGACTTTCCGCTCTGATAGACGTAAAGTATAAATATATTCCGTCCTTATAATTGATAATTCAAAGGTGGTTATATGGAAGCTATCAGAGAAATAATTGATTTGGAAAAACTGGAAAAGATTATTAACATACCAGAAAATTTTAAGCATACCAATGTTGAAATTTTTGTTTTTCCAGTAGAAGATAAAAAACAAAATATAAAGAAAAAGTTTGATCCGGAACCATTTTACGGTGTCAGCCATATCAATGATCCTGAAAAAGATATTCGTCACATGCGTGATGAATGGGATCGA
>DATFIL010000386.1:0-3493 GCA_035270145.1 Desulfobacter sp.
ATCTGTCCAAAGGAAACGGCAAAAAATTATATGAAAAAAGCCTAAAATATGATCAGTGCCCTGAATGCGGCCAGTTCATAGCCTTTGAGGAAGGATGCAAAACCTGTCATTCATGCGGTTACACCCAATGTGGTTAAAACTCGATGATCGAGTAAAAGGTCAGGAGGAATCAATTAATGTTCAAACCGCATGATTGACATAATTACCATTATTTTATTACTTTTTTTACTTAATAAGTGCGAATTTAATTATCAAACACCACACTCCCCTCTGGCTTAAAAAAATAGAACATCTTGTATATAAAGGAATTTCTATATTGGCACTTATATTGCAATTTGGAACAACATTAGAAATAAAAATTTGAAATCTAAGCCAGGAGATTAAAGATGAAAACAATTATTTTTTTTATTGTTGTAACCGTTTTTACCCTTACATCCACGTTTGCATTTGCAAACATCATTTCTTATATCCCGTCAAGTTTTAATCCTGCTTCTATGATGGGTGTCGGATTTTGTCTTCTGGGCCTTGCAAAGATCGGCAGGAAAATCATCTAAGATTAACATAAAGATGACAAGATCTGCTTTGTCTCAAGCAACGCCCTTGAAATATTACTGCGTTTGTGTCCAAGCTGGATGCGGACAGATGTTTTTTTGACAAACTTTGCATTCACTGTTTTTTTCAGTACAATTTCAATGTCGGTTAAGGTACGGGGCATATGGTCAGGGGAAAATTCCAGGACCAGGATATCCGGGGTAACATCCAGACGTTTGACCCCGGCCTTGATGGCAAAAATTCTAAGCATAATTTTAAGCAACATGTTTTCAGCAGGTTTTGGCAGTTTGCCATACCGGTCCACCAGCTCTTTTTTCATGTCGGCGATATCTGATACCCGGGTCAGCCTTGACAGTCTTCGGTAAACTGTCAAACGCTGCTCCACCGATTCGATATAATCGTCGGGAAATCCCGAAGACATGGATGCGTTGATTTCAGGCTCCAGGGGGTCAGTGACATGCTCGCCCCTCATATCTTTAACGGCATGGTCCAAAAGTTTAAGAAACATATCATAGCCCACGGCTGCAATATGACCGGACTGGGAGGCGCCCAGGGCGGTACCAGCCCCGCGAATCTGAAGGTCCTTCATGGCAATCTGGAATCCGGATCCAAGATCCCGGTGCTCCATGAGGGCTGCCAGCCGCTTTCGGGCATCTTTGGTAAGCCGGGACTCATCTGAAATAAACAGATATGCGTAAGCCTGGTCGTCCCCCCGGCCGATACGGCCGCGCAGCTGGTAGATCTGGGACAGGCCGAAACGCTCTGCCTTGTCTATAATCATGGTGTTGGCACTGGGGATATCCAGTCCCGATTCAATGATGGTGGTGCAGACCAGCACATTGATCTGCCGGCTGATGAATTTTTCCATCACCTTTTCAAGTTCGGTTTCGGACAATCTGCCATGGGCCACACCGACCTTTGCATCGGGCACAAGTTTTTGTATGTTTTCAGCGGTCTTGAATATGGTCTTTATATTGTTGTGTACAAAAAAGACCTGGCCCTTTCTATCCAGTTCTTTGATAACAGCTTCCCGGACTACGGCATCTTCATATTTAGTGATGTATGAAATTATGGGCTGCCGGTCTGCGGGCGGGGTGGTCATCACGGAAATATCGCGCATACCGGTCAAAGACATGTGCAGGGTTCTTGGAATGGGTGTGGCAGACAGGGCCAGGACATCCACCGCCGCCCGTTTCTGTTTTAATTTTTCCTTGTGTTTGACCCCGAATCGCTGCTCCTCGTCAATAATTAAAAGCCCCAGGGATTTAAAAATCACATCCTTTTGTAAAAGTCTGTGGGTACCAATGAGAATATCCACTGTACCGCCGGCGGTTCTTTTCAAAATATCAGTCTGTTCTTTTCTTGTGCGGAAACGGGACAGACATTCGATGGTGACCGGATAATCATTGAAACGGTCCCGGAATGTATTCAGATGCTGCTCGGCCAGGATGGTGGTGGGCACCACCAATGCCACCTGTTTACCGTCGTTCACCGCCTTGAACGCAGCACGGATGGCCACTTCGGTTTTTCCATAACCCACATCCCCGCAGACCAGACGGTCCATGGGCGTATCTTTTTCCATATCCAGGTGGACATCGTCTATGGCACGGAGCTGATCCTTTGTTTCTTCATAGGGAAAGCCGGCTTCAAAATCATTATAGTAGTTATCCGGACGGCTGAATGAAAATCCATTGGCCACTTTGCGCCGGGCATACAGATCAAGCAGGTCAGCGGCCATTTTTTCAACTTCGGCCTTGGCTTTGGCCTTGGAATTTGACCAGGACTTGGATCCTATTTTATCCAGTACAGGGGTGTAGCCATCCACCCCGATATACTTGCCAATCACCTCCATCCTGTCCACGGGGACATAGAGCTTGTCATCATTCTGGTAAACCACCAGAATAAAATCCTGGGTGATGCCGGATACGTTAAGGCTGAAAAGGCCCTCATACCGCCCGACCCCATGTTCTAAATGAACGATAAAGTCTCCACTTTTCAGCTCTTCGGGGGCAATGAACTCCGCTTTTAAGTCCCGTTTTGCCGATACCCTGCGCCGGATGCGTTTTCTGCCGAAAATCTCATCTTCGGTCACAATACTAAAATTCTCAAGGTCCGGAACAAAGCCGCCGCTTAACGTACCTACGGTAAAATATAAGCCGGGATTCATGTCGGAAAGAGCGGCAAAATTGCGGCAAAATTGCGGTTCTATGCCGTAGGGCGCAAGAAGTGCATTCAACCGCTTGGCCTGGGCATCCTGGCTAAGTACAAACAATATGTATTGAACATCCTGCTGCTGTTGCGCAATCCATTCCACCAAAGGGGTTAACGGTGTGGAATCTTTGGTTCTGTTGCGCAAGGATTCGGACAGCGCCCGGTTATCTGAACAATTCAGGGAAAGAACGTTTGCTTTGCTTTTGTCCTGTTCCAGCATGAGTGTTTTAAAACAAAGGGTTTTAGATGCAAAAATTTTTTCTTCGGCGGTCTGCCAGTCCCGGCAAATTGATTCCGCCGGCAGGCTTAATTGTTTTTCATCAGCCAGGGCATTAAAATGATGCCTTAAACCGTCATGGAATGCCTCGGCCTTTGTGGGCAGTTCTTCGGCATCATCCAGAATGAAAAACGTATTTTCCGGCAGGTAATCGAACAAGGTATCCAAAGAATCATACACAATGGGCAACATGGATTCGATGCCGTCAAACCGCCCTTTGTCCCGGATCTGGTTGACGTAATCCCGGATTCTGTCCGCTGTAAGTCCGGCCTGGGCGCCTGCCTTTCGCAGACGGGCCTGGACATGGGGCAAACTTTGTTTTGTGATCACAGCCTCCGTGGCCGGAACAAGAATGGTTTCAGCAAGCTCCTTTGTGCCGCGCTGGGTATAAGGCGAAAAATGGCGTATGGATTCCACAAGATCCCCGAAAAATTCCAGGCGCACCGGTTGTTT
>DATFIL010000387.1:0-3705 GCA_035270145.1 Desulfobacter sp.
CCAAATTTTAACCGAATGAATATACGACATATTTTGAGGATTGAAAGTTTTTTCCAACGTCGAAGTTGGGCAAATTAACAAAAACTTGATCATCGAGTAAAAGGACGAGTAAAAGGAGACACCATGCCCTATGCATTCGACGAAATACAACTCTCAGAGGAACCTGGCGGCACTGTTGTCACCCTGGTG
Source organism: Desulfobacter sp. (assembly GCA_035270145.1). Lineage (GTDB taxonomy): Bacteria > Desulfobacterota > Desulfobacteria > Desulfobacterales > Desulfobacteraceae > Desulfobacter. The sequence continues at coordinate 190 of DATFIL010000387.1, forward strand.
TTTCAGGATAAGCTGAAAAAAGAGGATTACGAGTATTTTGTCCCCCAGGTGGAAAAAATCATGGAATCCCGGGACAAAATCCGTATGCTGATCCAGCTTAAGGACTTCAAAGGGTGGTCCGCCGGTGCCCTGTGGGAAGAAACCAAATTCGGCGCCCGCCACTTCAGCGACATCGAGCGTCTGGCTATTGTAGGGGACAAGCAGTGGGAAAAGACCATGGCCGGATTCATCGCCCCCTTCAGCGGAGCCGAGGTAAAATATTTTGACATGATGGACCTGCACCTAGCTAAGGCGTGGGTCAGTCAGACTTAACAAGGAGAACGAACCATGCTTTATTCAGGACATTTTTCATTTGATGAAATCAACGTATCCGATGGGGAACGCCACGGATACTTCACCTGCATTTCAAGTGCAGCAACGCCTGAACTTGCTTTGCAAAAATTCCGTCAACGGATTCATACCATAAAAGAGGAGGGGCTAAGCCCCCTGTTCAAGAATATCAGGGCTGTGTACGTGGAAGATATTGTTGAAATTGCGGAAAATCCCGAAGCCCCGGTAATCACCCGGTTTCAATCTTCGGAGGGTCCCTTTCCCAAATCCGTAAGTTGCGCCCTGCCTACTTCAGACACCGATGAAGTCAAGGTGTTTCAATGGGTATCGGACACCGCGCCTCCTGTACCTCGCGAAGGCGATGCTGAGCGGGAATATAAAGAGGCGGTTCCCTTTATGGAATTCGTCTAAAAGCGGATCTTGCCAATCTTAAAACCTTTACCGATATGAAACAGGCTGCCGGGATCCGGTGGCCTTCGGTATCTTCAAAATTGCCCCGCTCGTGCTTTTTATCCTTAATCACTTTGAACATACACAAAAAGAGGCCTTGATCATTCTTTCGGCCACGTATTGGGTAAGGGCAGATTCCATATCTGCCCTGTTCTGCTCTATGTTTTCTAAATTCGCTATTTTAAATTATTCATTTTTTGTTTTGGCACTCGCAATGTGCCCATTGGTCACATATTTTTTTACCACGAAGCGCACGAAGGACACGAAGAGTGCTTGTGCCCAGAGGTTTTATTTTTCGTGTTCTTCATGTGTTTCGAGGTTAACAAAATCAACTGCCGGCAAAATGAAACCCGCCTGAAGCTGAAGGCAAGGGTTTTAACCTTTTACAGCAATCATAAAGAGGAACAAAAAACGGTTTTTTTGACACCCCAGATTAAGAGCAAGAGCAAGAAAAAAGCAAGCAGGAAAGATAATAACTTTATTAAATTCAGAATTGCTGCAACAGGACAGGTTGACTTGAACTTCATGATATTTAATGTATAACAATAATACCGTCCCGGTTTAAGAGGAATATACAACATATTTTGAGGATTGAAAATTTTTTCCAACGCTGAAGTTGGGCAAATTAACAAAAACTTGATCATCGAGTGAAAGGTTTCAACTCATGAACGTTATAATTGTAGCTGCCGTATTTATTATAGCGCTAATTCTATTCAATCTGATTATCAGGCGGATGAAAGCGTCAAAAGTTTCATCATCTACTAAAGAACAATCCCCCTCAACCCCTGAAAAAAAAGCCCCGGGTGCTGATTTCAAGAAAATTCTTGATACCCTGATCAAACTGAATCTTTTGATCCGGACCGATCGTGATTTTTCCATGGCCCTGATTTTAAAAATAGAATCCATTATTGACGATCTTAAAGCGCTTATCCCGGATATGATTACCCGTTACCCGGGGGAGACGCTGACCTATGAAATGAAAAAGATCGGGGCCACCCACCTGTTTAAAACCGTTAAAGAGTATCTCGACCTTTCATTAAACAGCCGGCAGATCCAAAGGCAGGCCTTTGAAAAAACCATTGAAAGCCTTCATGACGTATGTAAAAGATCCCGGCAGATTGTGGATAATAATGAAATTGCAGAATTTAAAACCATGGCCCATTTTCTTGAGGGCAAATTTTCATAAAGGAGAAGACCTATGTCCAATTTGGCTCAGGAACTTGCCAATGTGGCCGGTCAGGCTAAAGCACCTGTGTTAGCAGAAGCTACACAAGCATCAGGGCAGGGCGCGCTTACCCCTGTCCAGGCTCCCAACCAGCTGGTGCCGGTCCAGCCCGGGCACCTTGCTGTTGAAGATATCAAGACACTTGAAGATAAGGCCGAAGCCTTTGTGGGAAAGGTCAGAACAGACCCGTCGGACTGGCAGCTTGGCAACTTTGTATTTTCTCTGGGCCGGGAAATCATGGAAAAAACCCAGGCCCAGGTATCCCTTTACGACCGGAAGATGGGCTCGGTACTTAAAAATGTGGCCGTTGAGGACAGTTCGCCTGTGGCAAAAAATATTCTGGCCATTAAAACCGAATTGGACAAGGTCAACCCCACCATAGTGGCAAGAACGGAAATGCCCCTGCCTAAAAAGATGATGGGGCTTTTCACCCGCACCGTAAACCGCCTGCCTAAAGGGGACGAGATCCTGCGCATAATTGCTGAACGTAAGGAAACCGTGAACTCCACCATTGACGGCATCCGGGACCACCTGCGCAACGAGGCGGACCAAGTGGCCTTTGACGCGGCGGAACTGTCCCAGATCTGTGACGCCTTAAAAGATATCCAGCCGGCCCTGCAGGAACATATTTACCTGGGCCAGTTGATCTGGCAAAAGCTCACCGCTTATCTTGACACGGTGGACGATCCCCGGGTTAAAGAGGGGCTGACCACCCTGACGTCGGATTTGGCCATGGCTGTTGTGGACCTGCAGACCATTGACAATTCCAATCTTCAAACCCGGTTCGGCGGAGAGATGATGGTCCGAAACTCACATCTGGTCCAGCGCCTGGTTCAGCGCACGGACATGATTCTGGCCACGGCCGTGAAAAACGCCCTGGCTGTGCGGGTGGCGGCGGAACAGCAGATGGATGCCTTGAAACACCTGGATATGGTTCAGCAGGCAGCGGCCGAGACCATGACGGATACGGCAAAGGTCATTGGCGATGCTACGGTCAAGGGAGCAAAGATGAGCCAAAGCATGACCGTGAACATTGAAGCCCTGGAAGAGGCATGTAACACCTATGAGCAGGCATTTGAGGCCTACACTGCCATTTCAAAGGAGACCATCAGCATTGCCTCCCAAAGCTCCAATGCGCTGGGCGTTATGAACGACCGGTTCAGGGCAAGGACAGATGCATTAACGTCAAGGCGTCAGGAGAATTAAATTATGATATCCGTTTCCGAACAAAAATCCTTTGATCAGCGGTTTTCCCTGATCCGCACCCTGGCTCCGGACAAGGTTTTGTCAAAGGAGGAACAGACCCGCCTGACCATCATGGATGCCGGGGTGGGTGACTTTTTTACCTGTTTTGGCAGCACCTATATTATCCAGGAGATCAACACATACCAGGAGGCCAGTGAGGATTATTCAAAGCTGATAGACTACTTTGTCAGCGAACTGACCTGCCTGTGCCTGGAGACTGGCGCGGTGGGCCATTTTGAATGGGAAATTGATGATGAATTAGAGGT
>DATFIL010000388.1:0-2307 GCA_035270145.1 Desulfobacter sp.
ATATGATCGACTTTAAAAATACGATCATTCTGCTTACCAGCAATGTCGGTACGGACCTGATCATGAACATGTGCAAGGACCCGGACCTCATGCCGGATCCGGGCGGTATAGCCAAAGCACTGCGGGAGACCTTGCTGAAGGCATTCCCCCCCGCCTTTTTGGGACGGTTGGCGGTGGTGCCGTTCTATCCCCTGAGTGACGAGGTGATACGCAAGATTGTGCGCCTGCAGCTGGGCCGCATTGAAACACGTATCCAGGAAAATCATCATATACCTTTTACCTATGATGACGACGTTGTCGAGCTGATCAACAGCCGCTGCACGGAAGTGGAAAGCGGCGCACGTGTGGTAGACGCCATCTTAACCCACACACTGCTGCCGGAAATCAGCAATGAAATTCTTACACGGATGATGGAAGGCCGGGCATTGACCCGCATTCATGTGGGGGTGGAAGAAGAGGATTTTACCTATACATTTACTTGATACTCGATCATCGAGTGATAAATGTAAGAGAATTAGGAACGCAGTATCATGACAAATTTAACCCAGACAACCAGACATATTGCCATTGATACGCCATTGGGTGAGGACGTATTGCTGTTGCAAAGATTCTCTGCCCATGAAGAGATAGGCTCTATGTTTACCTTTGATCTCGACCTGTTGAGCAAAAACCATGAGATTAAATTTGACGAGATCATCGGCCAGAATGTCACCATCAGTATGGAACTTCCGGGAGGCGGCAAACGGTATTGGAACGGATTCATCAATCGTTTTGAACAGGGCGTTTCAACCCGCAGAACGTATGCAGAATATGAGGCCACCATGGTGCCCTGGCTGTGGTTTTTGACATTGACATCCGATTGTCGCATCTTTCAGGAAAAGACCGTGCCGGACATCATCAAGAAGGTATTTAAAGACCTTGGTTTCAGCGATATTGAGGACCGGCTCTCTCCAGGTTATCGGACATGGAGCTATTGTGTGCAGTACCGCGAAACCCACTTTAATTTTGTCAGCCGCCTGATGGAGCAGGAAGGGATCTATTATTATTTTTTACATGAAAAGGGTAAATGTACCATCGTACTTTGTGATTCCCTGAGCAAGCATGATAAATATGGGGATTACGGTGAAATTAAATATATGCCCGATGCCAGCCACTCATCCCTTCAAGAGCGGATCAGTGACTGGGCAATACAAAAACAGGTCCTGCCGGGGAAATTTGCCCATACCGATTATAATTTCGAAAAGCCCACAACGTCCCTGATGAGCACCGATAAAGACCAGAAGAGCCATGCCAGGGGGAAATATGAAATTTATGATTTCCCGGGTGAATATCCGGAAAAAGCAGATGGCGACAGATATGCCAAGGTGCGTATGGAAGAACTGGCGCATGCCCATGAAGTGTGCACAGGCCAGTCTGATTCCAGAGGGCTTTGTTCCGGGTATAAGTTCAAACTGTCCAACCACCCGCGAGCAGACCAGAACAGGGGATGTTTGATTCTATCCACCGATTATCAGGCCGCTGCCGAAAACTACGAGACTTCCGGTGGCCAGGATGACATGTGCGCCTGTTTTTTTACCGTGATTCCAAGTGCCGTCCAGTATCGGCAGGAGCGCAAAACCCCCAAACCCGTGATCCAGGGAACGCAAACCGCTGTGGTGACCGGCCCCGCCGGTGAAGAGATTCATACGAACCAATACGGACAGGTTAAAGTGCAGTTTCACTGGGACCGGGAAGGAAAGAATGATGAGAACAGCTCCTGCTGGATACGGGTGCGGCAAACCTGGGCCGGTAAAGGGTGGGGCGGGCTTTATATTCCCCGCATCGGCCAGGAAGTGATCGTCGATTTCCTTGAAGGTGATCCGGACCAGCCCATCGTCGTCGGCACTGTATATCACGCAACCAACATGCCTCCCTATGATTTGCCTGCAGAGAAAACCAAAAGTACCCTGAAGTCGGATTCTACTATCGGTGGTGGCGGCTCCAATGAACTCCGTTTTGAAGATAAAAAGGGCAGCGAAGAGGTCTACCTGCATGGTCAAAAGAACTGGACCATTGCCATAGAGAACGACAAAAATCAGACCATCGGCCATGACGAAACCATGTCGGTTGGCAACAACCGTACCAAAACAGTCGGCGTTGACCAGAGCGAAACCATTGGAAAAAATAAAAGCATCACCGTCGGAACCAATCATGATGAAAAGGTGGGGGCGAATAAAAGCGAGATCATTGGTTCCAATAAAAGTCTTGCCGTCGGCGCCAACCAGACCGACACCGTTGCCGTTGCCAAGGCGATGACCATTGGTGCGG
>DATFIL010000389.1:0-15479 GCA_035270145.1 Desulfobacter sp.
TGACCCTGACGTCCACGGGAATCTCTTCATTCCCCCCTACTCTTTGAATTTTTTTCTCCTGCAGGGCCCGTAAAAGCTTGCCCTGGGATTCCAGGGGCATATCCCCTATCTCATCAAGGAACAGCGAACCTGAGTCAGAAAATTCAAACCTGCCCCGGGTCCTGGCGGATGCGCCTGTAAAGGCACCTTTTTCATATCCGAACAGCTCTGACTCCACAAGATTTGAAGAAATGGCTGCGCAGTTGACTGCCACAAAGCGCTTATCACTTCTATGGCTTTTCCTGTGAATATAATTTGCAAGCACTTCTTTACCAGTACCGGACTCTCCTAAAATCAACACCGCAGTATCCACTGTGGCCACATTATCTGCTAAAGCCACCACGTCATGCATTGCCTTGGATTTATAAATAAGATTCTTTGACTTCTCTGCCCCTGAAAGGGCCTGTTTCATTTCCTGGTTCTCGGTTATCAGCCTGGACAAATTTATTGCCTTTTCAACGGCCAAATGAATTTTTGCAGATTCAAAGGGTTTGGTTATATAATCGCATGCCCCTTGTTGCATCATTTCCACGGCTGATTCAATGGTTGCAAACGCAGTAATGAAAATTACGGGCGTCAAAATATTTTTCTCCCGCATTTTGCTGATAAGCTGTTTGCCGTCCATGACAGGCATTTTAATATCTGAAATGATTAAATCATAACTGTTGTGCGCCAGCATTTCAAGCGCATTGACACCATGAATCGCTTTATGCGTTTTCATCCCCTTACTTTCAAGCATCATTGAAAGAAGGTGTCGCAATTTTTCTTCGTCATCAACTATTAATATCTGTGTCATAAACTTTTAACACCTCTGGTTCCCGAATATTTGAAAACAATGTGATGCAAAAGCAGCATCCACCGCTTTTTGGTGATTCTATGCTTATGTTTCCACCGTGGGCCTTTATTGCCTGATCGGCAAAAGCAAGACCCAGACCTGTTCCGGTTGACTTAGTAGTAAAAAAGGGGTCAAAAATCTTAGCCTTTTTTTCCGGGCTGATACCTGGCCCTTGATCTTGAATAAACAGCTCCCATTTGTGTGCCGTTTTATCTACTTTATAATGTTCCACCACGCTTATTATGACCAGCCCTTTATTATCATTGGCTTCACAGGCGTTTGTAATAATATTGCCTATTCCTCGCGTAAGCAGATCAAAATCAGCCTGTGCCTCAAACTTCGTTTCAGGAATTCTGCAATCCAGCTTAACTTCGGTCATTGATGATTGGATATCAAACCCCATAACGATCTGTTCCAGCAGCCGGTTTAGATCTACCTTTTCAAACTGTGGTTTTGCAGGCTTTGAGAACATTAAAAAACTTTCAATCAGGTGATTCAGACGAACAATCTCCTCCTCTGCATAGTTTAAAAGCAAATTATTGTCCGGAATATTGAATTCAGATTTAATCAATTCAAGGGATGACTTAATAATTCCTAAAGGATTTTTAACCTCATGGGCGATCATCATTGAAAATTTGCCCACTTCAACCAATGCCTGTTGCCTGGTCAGTTTCTCGTATGTGCGCACAAGGGTTTTACGGCCCTGGGCCAAAGAATCAAGCATATTGTTGAAAGCCTGGCTCAACCGGATGATTTCAGGCGTGGTGCCGGCGGCAGCCCGCACATCCCGGTCGCCCATTGACACCTTTCTGGCTGTTTCTGAAAGTGAAACAATGGGAGCCACAAGGGATCTTGAAATAAAATAAAAAATCAGGCATGAAACAAGGATCAAAGCAAGAGTGCTAAAAACTACCTGAATTTTCATTGTGTTGATAAGCTCAGTAATGCCCTGAATCGAATAAGTTATCTTCACCGCCCCTATGATTTCCGGATTTTTGTTTTTTTTCATCCCCCCGACCCAATTCAGGGGGTCCTGGCCGCTTGATGAAAAAACATTTTTCTTGATCTGCTCAAATGGGCCGGGTAAAATTCGGTTTCCCCCGGCAAGGGTGTTTTTATTTTGGTCAAGAATTGCTACGGCGGTAACATCATCTTCTTTAAGCATATTTTCCACCAGGCCCTGGAGCAGATGCTTTTCTCCGATCAACAGGCCAAGTTCGCAGTTCAAAGCCAAATACTGAGTCATGAAATCAATACGCTGATGAAACCGTTTAGTAACAAAATTGCTGATCATAAACATTCCAAGCCATCCTAAAATCAACGTGGTCAGTGTAATCAGTATCACTGCCGCTGAAAGAAGGCGCGCATGGATGCTAATATTTTTAAAACTCAACATCATTGTTTAACGCTGATTCCTAATTTTTTCGCTATTCTCTGATTAACAATGGTTTTAAACACAGGAGGATCCGCCATCCATTGACCTGATTCCAGAAAGGTCTTTATTTTCAATGCTGTCTGGTTACCTAATGCTGTATAATCAAATTCAAAGGTAAAAACCGCACCGGACAAGGTAAAAAAAGAGTTATAACCGATCACGCCTGTACCCTGATAAATCCCCTGTTTGATCACATACTGAATAATCTTTTCAGAAATAACTGTCTGATCCGGGATCATCCAAATAGCATCAATTTCACCTATATGAGCTTTAAGTTTTTGAAAAATCTGTTTTTTTGAACCTACTTTTATGGAAATTATTTCAAAAGAATGGCTTAAGGCTGCGGCCTGTGCCTGGTCATAAAATTCCTGGTTGAACCTCGGATCAAACAAAACACCGATAGTTCCAAGATCTTCAAAATGTCGACTGATTTCTCTGGTCTGAATTTCAACGGGTATTTTTAAAGCAATGCCCCTGGCATGGCCTGGCAAGCCTGCGCAATTTTCCGGATCAAGGATGGCTGTGTATATTTTTGGAGATTGGACACTTGTTGCTCCCCAAATAAAAACAGCAGCTTCGGGTCCTATGGCTGCAATCAATTCATAGTTTTTTAGTGTTAGTTGATGTAAAATATTGTCCTGAATTGATTTGGTTTCAGGATCAAGGATAAAAATATCAACATCCAGCTGAACGTCTTCAAACTTAGCCTTAATCCCATCACCGACCTGGATATATGGCTTGATTTTTTTTGAAATAACAACGGCTATGCGATCATTGCCTTTACGGCCATCAGCCAGGCAGGGGTGCTGAAAAAAACAAAAGTCCAAACCTGTACAAATCATTAAGACCAGACAAAGCACCCCCTTACATATAAATATGCCAAAGCATCTCATAGTCCTGCTTTGGCATAACTTTATTATATTAAACAATCTTTCTACCAAATGAAATACCCGGATTCCAGGTTAAATTATTAAAAGCCTATACATACACTAATTTATTGGTACCCGGATTTCAAGACCTGCGTACAATGTCTTTAACCACTGAAGACAACCGTGAGTTGTGCGCGGCGCTGGAAGGTTTTCTTTGATGATTGCATTTTGGCTGCAAACCGGTACTCTCCGGTTGAACCGATTTTAAAAATATCCGGTTTCAGACCGTTTTTCACCATCTCATGAACAACGTTGGCTGCCCGGGATGCGCCCAACTCCAGATTGGATGGATATTTTTGGGTATGAATGGGGTCCGGATCTGCATATCCGTTGACATAAACTTTCACATCATAGGGTTTAAGAAACAGCGTCAGTTTTTTTAAAAAAGATTTATATTCCTTGGCCAAGGCAGCGCTGCCGGAAGAAAAAAGGATTGGCAGGGTATTGTTGATCTTTGCGCAGCTGCCGTCTGCCGCCATAACCTCTACCCAGTCTTCAAGACCGGCCTTTTTAACAGCTTGTTCAATATCCGGAAATTTTGCCGCCATAATGGATTTTCCGGACCCTTTTACACGATTTTCCATCTCCTTTATACTATCTTTCATATCAGGTGTGGATGAAACCCGAAACTGTGTTGTCTTCTTTTCCCGGGCTTTTTTTATGTCATAAATTTTTTGATATTTTGCAACTGCGCCGGCAAGATGTGTTTTCTGCGCCTCGAGCTGGTAAATTTTTTTCTCTTTCGATTCAACAGAGTCATGAAGTAACTTTGGAATGCGTCTTCCGGAATCAGATATGCGGTTTATCTTGAGGATAAGCCAGTCAAGGTCTTTTTGGGTATCATGGATTTGTTCATTCAAAACGCCCACCTGGGTCTGGTAGTCTCCAAGAATGCCTTCAAGTTCTATAATTGAATACGTTTCCGGATCAGGTTGAAGTGTTTGGTAGGCGCCGTTTGCAATATCGACATAATAAAAAAGTATTATGTACAAAGGTATCAGGACAAACACCGTCCTGCCCGGGAATGTCGATGTCAAAGGATAATTTACCATGTGTCCCCCTGTTAGAATTCTGTTTAACACCATTATCCCTTATCTGCAATGCCCACAGGCCACCAGACCATCCCTTTTTTCGAAAAATTAATTCTTAATCTTAACCGAGCCAAAGTAATGCCATAATCTGCCTGGGTAATCTCCATCACTTCCGTTCCCCTTAACCAGGATTGTGTTTGAACCTGGATTGTATCCTGGTTCACCGAACCCCGGCCCGCTTTCATGTAAGCATCCACATAAACGCCACGTACTTTTTCGACCAGTTGCCGGTATCCATCCGCAACAGCAGCACGTTCCGCCATGAGTATTGCTTCCCCTTTTGTTAATGCATTTTCAGGCTCAAGCCCCTTGCCGGTTACCCGAAACGTGACAACTCTATGATTATGCATACTGTTCACAGAAGAATCCAGAACATTTCCCGGCCCTCCCTTGCTACAGCCCCATAAGGATAAAGCAATTAAACATACCGACAAAGCCAATCGTTTCTTCATAACACCCTATCTCCCCTTTGCGGTTAACAGTTGCAAAATCAAATGCATCGGTCATTGATTCATATATTGTATTCATGTTAAAAATGAATCGTCAGTTAGGGCTTTGAACTTTAGAGACATTGATTTTTCAACGTTTCCACTCGATCATCAAGTTTTTAGGAAATTTGTTCAAATTAACAAAAGCCTGATCATCGAGTTACAGTTAAAATAAAGCCAACACCCACGGTTAAAACGGACAACTAAATGCAACCCGATTTGAACTATTTAAACAATCATTCAAAATTTGTACCTTGTTTTATAAAAAAAACCGGGCGGCTGTTCACCACAGGTATAGTTTTGGTTCTAATATGCTTGAAACCCTTGGTTGCCGAGCCTCTTAAAGAAATTTCGACTTATTACATTCGATTTGATCTTAAGAGTTCAAGGCAACGGATCACCGACGGAAAACTGACAATGGTGCCGGCACATGAGCAGTTCAAGGCGGCAAATTTTTCTTATTTTCCGATATCCGGCATTGTCCCGGCCCTGCCCCAGGAAATGGCCCAATCCATTGAGGCCAAAGCAAAAGAGAATGCATTTATTCAATTACTGGAACAAAAGGGGCTAAAATCAGTAACAACCCTGAATTATGATACCATTATCAGCTATGAAGGCTGTGTCCAGATGCCTGTGGCCCTATTTATTTCGCCGTATGACGATAAAAACAAAGGATTTCCTTATACTGCCAGGGTTCTTTTCAGCCCGTTAAGCTTCCCGGATCAGTGGGAATCATTGCGTCACCGGTTTAAAATTAAAAAACTTCTTGACAACCTTTTACTTTTCTTTCAATAGCCTATCCCTTTTTAAAAAACCATGAAAAATAAAATTAAATTATATATTTTGGTTCTTTTCCTGACCCTTTCCACATCCTTGCATGCTTGGGCCCAAACATCAGGCATCCTTCTGTGCGACGATCAGGGCAAAACAATTTATGCAAAAAATCCGGATAAACCGTTAATTCCTGCATCAACCTTGAAAATAATGACCAGCCTTGCGGCAATCAGAACGTTGGGTCCGGATTTCCGTTTCCAGACATGGGCCTATTACGACAAAACAACATGTGACCTTTACCTGAAAGGGTTTGGAGATCCTTTATTTGTCTCCGAGGAAATAACCAGGTTTGCGCATCAAATCTCAAGCGATCTTTTCAAAAAGGTATCTGAAGGCCAAATTTCATCTGCGGTTATCCGAAATATCATTGTGGACCAGACCTATTTTACGCCCCAAATTACAATTCCCGGCGCCGGGGCCTCCACCAATCCCTATGACGCCACAAACGGCGCGCTATGTGCCAACTTTAATACAATTTTTTTGAAATGGGACAACCGGAGCAGGCAATATATTTCTGCTGAAAAGCAAACCCCCTTTCCAGACATTCTGGCACAGCAAATTACGTCCGGATCAAAAAAAACAGACAGAATTCTTCTATCCTATGATCTTCGGCAAAATTATCCGGGCATACTGATGCACTATTTTTTGAAGGCGGCAGGGGTAAAAATAACAGGCTCTGTCCAGAAAGGCATTTTTGCAGGATCTGATAAAAACTGCATTGTATACACATCCGGCTATAGTCTGGCAGACATTGTGAAAAAATTGCTGGAATTTTCAAATAACTTCATTGCCAATCAGCTCATGCTGAGCATGGGTGCCTGCACTTACGGTCCGCCGGCAACCCTTGAAAAAGGAGCTGCGGTCCTAAATAAATTTGCAGAAGAAACGATAGGTTTAAGGGGCGTCGCGATTGTTGAGGGCTCCGGCCTGTCCAGGCGCAACCAAGTGACGCCTGCCCAGATGAGGGAGATTCTTATTGCATTTATGCCATGGTATGAATTTTTAAGAAAGAATGGGAATGAATTTTATAAAACCGGTACGCTGTCGGATGTCAGAAGCCGTGCAGGCTTTATCCGTGGAAGAGACAACCGGCTTTATCCCTTTGTGATCATGTTGAATCAATCCCGCACCGGATATGACGCCATCAGGCGTATGCTCAAAGAAAAAGTTTCAAAGGCCAGTAGGCTTTTACCTTTAAGCTCTTGAATGCTCAATATATGCATACGCGCTGTGATTGTGAATGGATTCAAAATTCTCTGCACTCACGGAAAACCAGGTGATGTTGGAATCTTCGATAAGTGCCTTGGCTACATCCCTTACAATGTCTTCGACAAATTTTGGATTATTGTACGCTTTTTCCGTGACATATTTTTCATCTGCACGTTTCAGCACGGAATAAATATCACACGATGCAGCCTGTTCAACCAGATCGACAATTTCTTCAATCCAGATAAATTTATGAAATCGCGCCGCAACAAGCACCTCTCCCCGCTGATTGTGGGCGCCATAGTCTGAAATTTCCTTGGAGCAGGGACATACCGAGGTAACAGGCACCGCCACTTTTAACACGATGTCTGCTTTTTTCCGGCCATTGGAAGAGCCAACAATCGTGCAATTATAATCCATCAACCCTTTGGATTGGGTGCAAGGAGATATTTTTTCGATAAAATAGGGAAAAGATATTTCAATATGTGCAGACTTCGCCCCAAGCGAGGTCTTCATATCTTCCAGAATGCTGGTCAGAGAATCAAGAGCCACCGGCGTATTAACGTTATGCAGCAGTTCCACAAATCGGCTCATATGGGTGCCTTTGCACTGATGGGGTAAATCCACATACATGTTGATTTCAGCCACTGTGGACTGGGAGCCCTTGGCTTTATCCCGAACAATCACCGGGTATTTAAGCCCCTTAATACCGACTTTATCAATGGGTATATTTCGAAAATCCGGCTGATTCTGTGTATCAATCATCAATGACATCTTTACGTTAAAAGATAATCAGCGGCGATGTTACCCATTGCCCTGAATATATTCCCTTTTATATGTTTATTCTGCCGGTACATCCTTTCGAGCATATCTGCAACATCCTGCCTTTTAGTGTACCCGGCGCTGGGGCATGTGTTAACAAATTCGGGCAGGTTACAAATTTTTGCAAAACGGTTTATCTCATGTTTCTCAACATAGGACAAAGGCCTGATAATATCAAAGGCGCCACTGAAAAATGACTGATTGGGCTTCATTGTTCCTATTTTGCCGGCGTAAAAAATATTAATGAACAATGTCTCAATCAAATCATCTTTATTGTGACCCAGGGCAAGTTTTTTACAGCCATACGCCCGGGCAAGTTCAAACAAGCGTTTGCGTCGCAATCTGCTGCATAAAAAGCAGGGATTGCCTTTATTTTCATCAGCGTGGGCAAGTTGTCCGTAATTGGTTTCTTCCACCACCAGTCCCGGATGCTCCCCCCGATATCTTTCATTGATATAAGAATCCAGCTTTTCGACAAAAGAATTATCAAATCCAGGATCAATATAAACAGGAACAAGGTCAAATGCGACAGGGGCTTTTTTTTTTAAAGATACAAGCAGGTGAAAAAGGGCCAGGCTGTCTTTTCCGCCGGATATACCCACCAGTATCCGGTCATTATTTTCGATCATCCGCCAATCGTGAACCGCTTTGCCAAGCAGATGCATCAGACGCTTTGTCAGCCCTTTACCCAAACCAGACTATTCAGCCTCAAACTCAGGATCTTTCTTAACAACGATCCGATTAGCGGCAATTTCACGCAAAACGGTTACAACATCCTCATTTTTATAAGATGGTACAAGGAAATCAGCCCCTTCCCGAACCTGGCGAACCCGTTTGGCTGCCAGATGCACAAGCGTGAAGCGGTTATCTACATTTTTCAAACAATCTTCGATAGTTACACGTGCCACAGCACTTTCCTTTCTAAAATTTCACTATGATATCGAGGGAACTCAAAAAAAGTCAGATTAAGAAACAATAAATCAAAGAATATTAACAACTTCATAAATCCGTTTTCCGCCCGGTGCCTGGAGAATGGCCTCTTCGCCCAGCCTTTTTCCAATCAGGGCCGAACCAAGGGGAGAAGAGACAGAAATTTTGCCTTTTTTAATATCAGCCTCATCCTCACCGACAATCATGTATTCCTGTTCTTCTTCGGTATCCAAATTCTCCACAAGAACACGGCTGGCAAACCGGACCACGTCCTTGGCCACAGAATCAGGATCAATTACTTTGGCGTTTCCGATCTTATAGGAAAGCTCCCCGATCCTGCCTTCAATAAAAGACTGGCGCTCTTTTGCAGCATGGTATTCAGCATTCTCAGACAGGTCTCCATGGGCCCTGGCCACTTCAATGGCTTTGATTATCTCAGGACGATCCACGGTTTTTAATCTTTCCAGTTCTTTTTTCAAGGTCGCAAAGCCTTGTTTTGTTACAGGTATCTGGTCCAAAATTTAAAATCTACTCCATAGTTTTTAATTACAGCGCATTAGCGCCTTGTCTTTTTTTAATTAGCACATCCGACCGATAACACTGCTTCCGGCACTTGTTTTATCACCAGGGCTAACAAGGATTTCAAAGCCCATGGGCAGATAAAGATCCAGACGGGATCCAAACTGAATCATACCATACCGGTCCCCTTTGTGGACATGCTCACGAATTTTAACGCAATTGACAATACGCCGTGCAATAAACCCTGCGATCTGCACACACACATAACGACTGCCATTGTCCGTTCTTATTACCAGCGCATTGCGTTCATTATGAACACTGGCTTTATCAAAAGATGCGTTTACAAATGTACCCGGATGATATTGAACCTTTTCAATCATACCACTAAAAGGGATACGGTTAACATGAACATTGAATACATTCATGAAAATGCTGACCTTCTGGCAGGGGTCATCCATATATTCACACTGGGCATTGTGTTCTACAACAATCACCTTCCCGTCTGCCGGAGAGACCAGAAGATCCCGGCCTTCCGGCACCCTACGTTCAGGGTCTCTGAAAAACCAGGTAATAAACAACGTTATCAGCAGCGCAAGTCCCCCCATCTTCAGGTATCCAAAATAAAACAACATACCCGTAACAAGGATGGCTGCAACAACGTATTTGACGCCTGGCATGGCAATGGGAAGCACTGCCTTTGCCGGCCATTTCGAATTATCCATACCCTCTACCTAATAGTAGCATTAAATAACCATAACCTAATATTTATATCAAACATATCAATATATTGTCAAGGACCTGTTTTCCCTTCGACACGCTGTTACTCGATGATCAAGTGTTAGGACCATGGAAACAATAAAATTTACCAACATGGCTTGTCTTTTTACCCGTCTTCTTCGTTGGAAAAATTATTTATTCTGTAACAACCTGTTGAAATGGATCTGCGCATCGGATTTTCTAAGATAAACCGGATTCAGGGGGTAATTCTCAAAATCAAACACACCGTTATCAGACATCGCAGAAACCACCAGGGCGCAGGCACTGACCCCATCCATGGATGGGGTAGAAATCACAGCCGTGTCATGGGTCTGGCTGCAGATCTTATCCCGGTATACCTTTGATCCTGACCCGACAAACAGAGCATTGGAACCCGCTCGATCAATGGCCGTTTCCGGCGAACATACCATTTCCGGACCTTTTTGAATAAGCTTACCATGGTGGAACTGATATACGGCAGAATACACTTCTTTGCGTTTGGCATCCATCATCACGCACACAGGCTTTTGTGAATAACAGAATCTGAACGCAATACCGTCAAGACTGGAAACCCCTGCACAGGGCTTTGATACAGCCCTGGACAGCCCCTTAACCATGCTGATGCCGATACGAAGCCCGGTAAAACTGCCGGGCCCCCTGGCTGCAATGAATCCGTCTATCCGGTTAATGGTCATTCCATCCCTGCTTCCAACAGCCTGCTCAATCATAGGCAAAAGCCCTTTTGAATGGGTCTGCCGACTGAACAGACTGGACTCAAAAACAAGGTGGTTGTCTTCAAACAGAGCCATACTTGCGCCCTGCTCTGCTGTGCTCAGGGCAAAAAGGTACATTGTTATTCCGCTTCCAGAGCGATATCCAGAACCTCCCTGACATCCTTCACACAGATGAATGTCAGCTTGGATTTCACAGATTTTGGGATATCATGGAGATCTTTTTTATTTTTCTCCGGAATGATCACTGTCTTAATGCCGGCCCTTAAAGCCCCTAATGCCTTCTCCTTAAGGCCGCCTATGGGCAGCACCCGGCCCCGCAAAGAGATTTCACCGGTCATGCCGACCTTGTTATTCACCCGTTTGCCGGTGAAGGCCGACACCAGGGCTGTGGCAATGGCAATACCGGCCGAAGGACCATCCTTGGGAATGGCACCGGCGGGGACATGGATATGAATGTCGTTGGAGTCAAAGGCATCCTTATTTATCCCCAGGGCGTCCTGATTGGCCTTGGTGTAGGTCAATGCGGCCCTTGCAGATTCCTGCATGACCTCACCAATCTGTCCTGTGAGCTGCAACTCTCCTTTACCCGGAGACAACGACGTTTCAATATACAGATGCTCGCCACCCACTTCAGTCCATGCAAGCCCCGTGGCCAAACCAACCTGGCTTTCCTCCTGATCCATTTCGTTAATATATTGAGGCGGACCGAGGTATTTGGTTAAATTCTGGCAGGTGACGGCAAACCGCCCCTTTTGACCTTCCGCTATTTGGCGGGCAATTTTTCTGCACACCGAATCCAGTTTTCGTTCAAGCCCCCGAAGACCTGCCTCCAGGGTATATTCTGAAACAATGGATTCTATGGCATTGGGGCTGAAATGAATGGCACGACGGGTCAGACCGTTATCCTTGAGCTTTCTTGGCAAAAGATGCTGTTTTGCAATAACCACCTTTTCCTGACGGGTATATCCCGTAAGATGGATCAACTCCATCCTGTCAAGCAGGGCCGAAGGAATGGTGTCGGCCATATTTGCTGTTAGAACAAACAACACATCAGACAAATCAAAGGGCATATTCAGATAATGGTCCGAAAATTCGAAATTTTGTTCAGGATCCAATGCCTCTAAAAGTGCTGATGACGGATCTCCTCTGAAATCATTTCCCAGTTTGTCAATTTCATCCAGCATAAAAACCGGATTTTTAGTGCCGCATTGACGAAGCCCCTGTAAAATTCTTCCAGGCATGGCACCAATATATGTTCTGCGATGCCCTCTGATCTCGGCCTCATCACGAATACCACCCAAAGAAACCCGGTGAAACTTGCGTTTCATAGCTTTGGCAATGGCCCGGCCAAGGGAAGTTTTACCCACCCCCGGAGGTCCGACAAAGCAGATAATCTGGCCCTTTTTCTTTGGATTGAGCTTACGTACGCTTAGGTATTCAAGGATTCGTTCCTTGGCCTTGTCCAGGCCATAATGGTTCTGTTCTAAAACCTCCTGGGCTTTTTTTATGTCTAAGACGTCCTTAGTGGTTTTGCTCCAGGGCAACTCAACAATACAATCCAGATAGGTTCTGACCACAGATGCTTCGGAAGAATCAAAATGCATCTGCTCCAGACGAGTCAACTGTTTTAAAGCCTCTTTTTCACACGATTCCGGCAGCTTGCACTTTTTTATTTTTTGCTTGAATTCAACGATCTCGGCAAGCTTATCATCGTTTTCCCCAAGCTCTCTGTGGATGGCCTTGACCTGCTCACGAAGGTAATAATCCCTCTGATTTTTTGAAATTTCGTCTTTAACATGGGTCTGAATTTTAGCCTGAACCGTTGACAAATCCAGCTCCCGGGCTAAAAGATCATTGACCCGGGTTAAACGGACAACGGTATCCGTTGTTTCCAGAATGGCCTGGGCATCCTCCACCTTAAGGTTGAGGTTGGAGGCCACCAGATCCGCAAGTTTACCAGGGGAATCAATATGGGATAAAAGATCGCCCACATCACCTGAAAATTCACCCTTAAGTGCTAAAAGTTTTTCGCTGTTCTCCTTTACGTTACGCATCAGCGCTTCAATTTCGATATCAAGAGACTCAGGTTCGACATCGGAAATCGCTTCCACCCTGACCTTAAAAAAAGAACGTTTTTGAACAAATTCTATAAGTTTTGCCTTGGAAATACCCTGGACCAGTGCTTTGATCCTACCGTCAGGCATTTTAATCATCTTCTGGACCCGGGCAATGGTCCCGATATCATAGACATCCGACGGCCCCGGCTTTTCCATTTCTGAATCTTTTTGGACCGATAAAAAAACATACCGGTCAAATTCCACACACTCTTCAATGGCCTTAATGGACTTTTCCCGTCCGACAAACAAGGGAAGCAGCATGTCTGTAAAGACCACCACATCCCTGACCGGCATCATGGGAATCGCCTCTGGGATTTCTTCGACATTACCTTCTTTTTCGATTATTTCAATCAGATCATCTATATCTGCTTCTGCCATTTATGCTCCTTGATTATATAACGTCCATGGGCCGTGCCTGCATTCTTCTGCCGGGTATACTCCCCGGCACATGGTGAAAGAGTATCAGACCCTTTCATAAAAAAACAGGACCAGACCGGAATCCACTGGACCGTCTGTGGTTTTTCGGGTTGGCCCTCACATACGGGCTTGATGTACCTGCACTTTAAATTTTACTTACAATATAACAGAAAAATATTTTTACAATATCCTTGAAAAAATATTTTTATCATTGGATAGTTGGCTTAATTATATAACTTGATCATCAAATTTTCAGGGCATTTGTTCAAATTCAAGGCGGACGTTGGGCAAATGAACATAAACTTGATGATCGAGTATAAGGAGTGCTATGTTCCCACTATCTATGTTTATTGCTGTTATATCCTTTGTTTTTGGTGCCTGTATCGGCAGTTTCCTCAACGTGGTGATCTGCCGGATGCCGGAAGGTCAGTCCATTGTGTCACCCCCGTCTCACTGCCCGGCGTGCAAGCATGTGATTCCATTTTACTTCAATCTGCCGATAATAAGCTTTCTTTTGCTCAGGGGGAAATGCGGATTCTGCAAAGCACCCATTTCCATACGCTACCCTTTGGTCGAACTGATCACAGGATTATTAGCCCTGGGACTTTTTTTAAAATTCGGCCTGACGCCGGCCGCATTTTTCTATTTTATATTCGGCGCTGTACTCATTGCCATCTCTTTTATTGATCTGGATCACCAAATTATCCCGGACAAGTTATCCCTTCCCGGAATTATCATTTTTTCCACATCCTGTCTTTTTGTACCTCAAATGCGCTTTCTCTCTGTAGTTGTGGGCATTCTGACAGGCGGCGGCATTTTGTATCTCGTGGCCCTTTTCTATTATTATATTCGCAAGCACCAAGGCATGGGGGGGGGAGATATCAAACTTTTAGCCATGATTGGCGCAGCCACAGGCGTGAAAGGGGTCTTTTTCACATTGTTCACAGGTTCAATCTTCGGTACCCTTGGCGGAATGGCTGCCATGGTACCGGCAGGAAAATCCCAAATTAGACAGGCAAAGATTCCCTTTGGCCCGTTTCTTTCTCTGGGCGCTATTCTCTACATTTTCTGGGGGGAACCCATCATTCACTGGTATATCAATTTGTTAT
This sequence comes from Desulfobacter sp., assembly GCA_035270145.1. Taxonomy (GTDB): domain Bacteria; phylum Desulfobacterota; class Desulfobacteria; order Desulfobacterales; family Desulfobacteraceae; genus Desulfobacter. The sequence continues at coordinate 14,262 of DATFIL010000389.1, forward strand.
AGTCGAGCCCGACTGAAAACCGTCAGGGCCATGGAAATAATATTCAAAACGAAACAAAATATGATACACAAATGCATTATACGTGTCTCACTCGATAATCCAGTTTATAGGGAATTTGTTCAAAGTCAAGGCGGAAACAATTTTTAACTGGATGAATATACAACATATTTTGAGGGTTAAAAGTTTTTTTTCAACGCCGAAGTTGGGCAAATTTAAAAAAAAATCTTTTTGGCACGGGATCTGCTATGATAAAATCAAATAAATGCAAACGCATTTAAATCAATTATCAGGTCAGAATAGCTAAATAAAATTTCAATCTCATAATCAAAAAAGGAGAAAAAATCATGGAACAAAAAACCACAAACTTGCCCCTTCTTGGTGACGAATTTCCGGAAATGAACGTGGACACGACCCATGGCCCCATGAGCCTGCCCAAAGACATGAAAGGGAAATGGTTTATTCTTTTCAGCCATCCGGCGGACTTCACACCGGTGTGTACCACAGAATTTGCAGGATTTCAGAACCGTATTGCCCAGTTTGAAGAGATGGGGGTAGAATTGATCGGTATGTCAGTGGACCAGGTTTTCAGCCATATTAAGTGGGTTGAATGGATCAAAGAAAAACTTGATATAGAAATTACTTTCCCCGTGATTGCCGCCAACGACTCGGTGGCAAACAAGTTGGGCATGCTGCATCCGGGTAAGGGTTCCAATACGGTAAGAGCGGTATTTGTGGTTGATCCTGAAAGCAAACTGCGCCTGATTCTTTACTATCCCCAGGAAATAGGGCGGAATATGGATGAGATTGTCCGGGCCACAAAAGCGTTGATCACATCAGATGAGAATGGGGTGGCCATGCCTGCCAACTGGCCCGAAAATGAACTGCTGAAAGACCGGGTCATTATTCCGCCGCCAAAGTCACAAAAGGATGCAGAACAACGGCTGAAGCAATACGAGGGATATGACTGGTGGTTCTGTCACAGAAGCCTTTACTAAGCCACGCAACTCAAATTTAGTACCAGGCCCGGAAGTTGCTATTTTCTTCCGGGCTTTCCTGCGACATTAATGTGTCACTTGATTTACAAAACCATTCACTTCAAAAGGAGGTCTGTGACATGTATTTTAACCAGATTTCAGTAAAGGGCCTTGGGTGCCAGTCCTATTGCATTGGCTGCCCCGCAGCCCAACAAATGATGGTCGTGGATCCCAAAAGGGACAT
>DATFIL010000390.1:0-2831 GCA_035270145.1 Desulfobacter sp.
CGGAACATCTTTTTTTTGCATTTTTGTTTTTCCGTCCGGTAGGTATAGGTCATAATAATCTGCCCAATGTTCTGCATTTATTTTTTTTTGTGGTAAATCGTGAAATTTTTGTGTTGCTTTATTGAAATAAGTTAGATTTTCATTTGCGTCACATGCAACAACACCAACTTTAAGGTTGTCAAGTAAAGTGGAAATAAATCAGTGCTGACGCATGAAGAAAAAAAATAGTCGGTGGATATGATCCTGTTCCCACTTTTGGTCATTTGGCTACTTTTTTTGCTTTTTGCAATATAGCCTCAAGTGATTGTAATGACCTGAACGATCGATTTTCTGCCTGTTCGGGCATACCTCTCCCTGTCTCAAGCTTGGAAGGCTGTTTTTTTCGTTGTGCGGCTGCTGTCAGACAAGCCGGAGCTGAAATGGGGCTGCCAACCTTTCTTTTTGCCATGAATAGTCCAGCCAGGGGCTGGCCATGGTTTCTCGAAAGAAACGGATAAGGCCTCGTACGCCGGTATCTTTAACAATCTTTACCAGCCGTTCCGAATAGCGGGCCAAAACATTGAGCATATGGCCTATGCGCATCAGAGCATGATACCCCTTCATGGCATTCCAGTCATATGAAAAACAGTGTTCGTACTGATATCCATGATGTTTTTCAACAAGAATGCCGCTTTCTATGCACCAGCGGGAACGAGCCCCCAAATTGCACCGTTCATGAAGGTTACGCTTGTCCAAAGGTTTGCTTGACAACCAAACATGACGGCTGCAATTTTCCTCTGGTTGTCCGGTTTCCGGGTTGATTTCTTGCCAGCTCTCTTTGCATTCAACGACATGCAGGATCTGGCTTTTTTCCCCATTTTTGCCAAATCGGTAGTCGATATCGTTAACCCACCGGAAAAACTGTTTCCTGTTGCCCCATATGTTACGGTAACGGTTTTTTTCCTCAAGGTTTTTCAGTGCTTCAAATTCGCTCGTTACGCTGGGCAAGTCATCATTTTGTAATACGATCATAAACTGCCAGTTATTTTTGCGGCAAATCTCTACCACGGGACCGTTGGCGTAAAGCCCGTCCAAAAGTACCATGATTTTCAGGGCGGGGAATGCCGCTTTCAGTCGAGGAGCCAATCGGTAGAAAGCTTTGAGTTCACAGTCTTGTTTATCATTACCGGTATCGCCTTTGGTGTAGCTTAAAACTTCACTCATCAGTGGAATGGTCATGCCATCCCGAAAGGCCAGGTTGGCTTCCAAAACATAAACATGATACTGCTTTTTGGTTTCATTATCTTTTTTGATATTACGCTCCAGACATTCTTCATCCCAGAGCCAGTCGCGTTTGAATTTGCCGGTGCCGTCAATGGCAATGGGATAACATTTATCTATCAGGTATCGACAAAATTTCTTTTTTCGCATCATCCCTCTGATCAAATCAAGATGGAGGGCCTCGATTTGATTGACATCGATCTTCGACAACAAGCGCTTTAGCGTGTCATGGTGGGGCAGGCTTTCAAGTTCCGGAAAAAAATATTGTAAATTCTGCCAAAACATCGGCCGGGTCATTTCCCTGTTGGCCTCGCGACAAGAAGCCATTTGAAAAACAAACGTCAGTATTCCGTAAATCATCAACGTTGTGATCTTGTGCTTGATTTTTTTGGGATTTCTCGGATCTTCAATCTTGGACAGACGTTTGAGCAGTACGGGCAGTTTTGATCGAAAAATCTTTATTTGTTCTGCCACCGCTTGATTGCGGACATTTTTTTCCTCCTCTACGTTCTCAAATCTGCATTTGCAGTTTGAAATCGTGCCATGAGAACCTTTCTGCAAGCCTTTGGCTTTTTCATCTTGACGCAGCTTTTTTTGGGCTTTTTTGCGCTGTTTTCTTTCGGCCTTTATTTTTTCCCTGTTGGGTCTGAGACTGATCTTACTCATTCGATATCATCTCCATTTGTCTGGGGTGAACATAAAACTTGTCGAAAATTATTCACCAATGGATAAACAAAGATCTTTTTCGGACTGGTTTTATAGCGCTTACCCTGTCGAACAAGCCCGATTCCCGAAGTCATGCCAAGACACTGCCAGTTGGCAGCCTGATAGCATGTCCCGTCAAAGTGTTGCGGATCCACAAAGGTCTCCACCAGGGCCGGTCGATAGCCCCAGCGCTGTTGCCAGTCTTTCTCCAGAGATCTGTTAACTTTGCCCAATACATGGCTTACCAGATACCTGACCTTGACCCATGGGAAAATTAAAAACCGGTTGTTGTTTATGACAAATCCCAGGTTCCTCAATCGCTCATCGGCGGTCCAGCCAACCCATCTGTCCCTGATATTCATGGCCTTGGCCGCACCGGAAAACAGCATACAACCCAATATTGAACCATGAGCCTCGATAAGATATCTCAGATGGCATCCAAACGGGTTCTTGTAGCCCAGATAATGGTAACGGTGAAGGTATTCATTGACCAACGAAACCTCTTCCTTTTCTTGAACAACCCTGATACCAATAGTCCCGATATCCGAAAGCTTGCCCACTACCGGTGCACCGGGCCGGGTCCTGTCGGTCGGCGTCGGCTGTCTGCATTTTACGGATTTGCCTTTTATGGATCTGCTTTCATCTTTCTCAGGCAACCGTATCATTCCCTGCGCCTCCAGCCGCCTGAGCAGTTTCAGACAGGCCTCCACCTTGTTTCTGCCGGAAGCGGTATACCAACTCAAATGCTCGCATATTGTCTTGGCCAGTTCTAACTGACTCAATCGAGAAAATGTTATAACCGTCTCGCGTATCTGTTCAAGCTCCTCGCTCTTAATATGCCGACCACATTGAACAATCACAATGAC
>DATFIL010000391.1:0-2380 GCA_035270145.1 Desulfobacter sp.
TTCGGATCAGGTGCTGGGGTTCTCCACATCCTGTACCGATGAATACCCGCGAACCATTGCGAATCTTTTTTACGCTTGCTTGCGCTGTGAGTAGCTTATCAGGATAGATTTGTTTTAAATCCATGCTATTTCTCCTGCCGGGTCAATGCCAGAGTCGAAATCTTTGGGCCCATGTACAGACTAAAGAAAACCATAAATTGGATTGATAATCAATTATTTTTATTTTGATCATCAGCCTTAAACCATGCAAAGGACCGGGGCGAAACGACCCGCCCCGGCAAGATTTTTATAAAATTTGCGGTCCTTAGTACCAGGCAGCATCAGTCACGTCCCGGTGTGATGGTTTGGGGCTCAAAATTTAATGTGGCAAAATAGTCGTCCATGGTCTCTGCCCGGCGGATCAGTTCAATGCTGCCGTCGGTTTTAAGCAAAAGTTCCTTGGGACGAAGCTGACCGTTGTAGTTAAAGCCCATGGCATGTCCGTGGGCCCCGGTGTCATGGATAATCAGGATGTCGCCTTCCCGGGTTTCGGGCAACTGCCTTTGGATGGAAAACTTATCATTATTCTCACACAGAGCACCTACAACATCCACTGTTTTCAAAGGGGCGGATTCCGGCTTGCCATGGATATGAATGTGATGGTACGCACCATACATCCCGGGGCGCATTAATGCTGACATGGAAGCATCCACACCCACATAGTTGCGATAGGTATTTTTATGATTAATCACAGAGGTGACAAGCACGCCATGGGGGCCTGTGATAAACCGTGCACTTTCCATATATAGTTTGGGTACCCAGCCGTTTTTCGCTTTAAAGGTCTCAAAGGCAGCGATAATGCCATGGGCCATGCCTTCGAGGTTGAATGCCTTGGCATCCGGGGTGTAAGGAATGCCTAACCCACCGCCGATATTAATAAATTCAAACCGGATGTTAAGGGCACGGCTTATCTCTTCCGCCAGCTCCAGCAGCATATCCGCCGTGTCAATCATGTATTGGTAATTAAGCTCATTGGAGGCCACCATGGTATGCAGACCAAATCGCTTGACGCCAAGATCCAGGGCCTGGCTATAGGCTGAAAAAATCTGCTCCCGGGTCAGGCCGTATTTGGCTTCTTCAGGTTTGCCGATAATCTCATTTCCCTGGCGTGTCGCGCCGGGATTGTATCTGAAACAGAGCAGATCAGGTATGGCCGGCAGTTTGGCAATCAGGGTGATGTCATCGAGGTTTATAATGCTGCCGTCCTTATCCATGGCGGTTTTCAGCTGTTTATGGGTGGTGTTGTTGGAGGTAAACATGATATCTTCGGCATTGCTTCCCACGTTACGGGCCAGCTCTATTTCGGGCACCGAAGAGCAGTCAAACCCAAACCCCTGAGCTTTGAGAAGTGCCATCACCGTAGGATTTGGCAGGCCTTTTACGGCAAAATACTCCTTGAATCCGTCAATGGGGGCAAACGCTTTGTTCAAGGATTGACAGGTTTGAATGATCCCGGTTTCATCGTAGATGTGAAAAGGGGTGCCAAAGGATGCGACGGCATCCTGGACCACCGTTGACAGTCTCTCTTTGAATTCAGGTGACATAGGCATGGTAGTAATTCCTTTTATATTAATAAATTAGGGTCATGGAAATTTTAAAATACACCAATAGGGCTTAGGATTTTTGTTCGTCTTCAAGGCGCATCAATGGGAGCATATTGAAATATGTGCCCATTGATGCAACGAAGAAGACGGGCAAAAAGACAAGAACTATGGTGAATTTTATTTTTTCCATGGTCCTTAAACATCATCCGGCAGTTTAATCTTGGCGCTTTCCTTGAATGTGGAAAGTGCAATAAATGTTTTGGTTGACTTTACGCTGCTCATTTCGGCGATCCGGGTTTGTATCAGTTCTTCCAGTTCCATATTGCCGGACGCCTTTATTTTAATCATCAAAGTGTCCCCACCTGCCAGATAATGGACTTCCTGGACCTGTTCAATGGCTGCCAACTGTTCGCCGGTTTCTCTGATCTTGGACGGACGGATCACCTGGATATTGACAAAAGCGGTCATGGCAAAACCGAACATATCCGGGTTCAGGCGTACCTCGTAACCCTGGATAATCTTTTTTGTCTCCAGTTTTTTAATCCGTTCAAGCACTGCAGAAGGCGCCATGCCGATGGTTCTGGAAACTTCAACATTGGGTATCCTGGCTTTTTTCTGCAAAATTTTAAGAATTTCCAGATCAATCTTATCCATACCAATATTATTTAATTTATGCTAAATTTATTATGTAAATTTCATTTAAATGGAATAATATTCGCTAATATTTATAAAGTCAAGAATATTGTTCTTTAAAAATACATAAAATATAAATTAAATTCTCTTTATGCAAACATATC
>DATFIL010000392.1:0-7459 GCA_035270145.1 Desulfobacter sp.
ACCGTATTTAAATCTTCGGACAACGTGGTTGTAATCATACTGGATACCATAATATCCTTCATGACGACCAATTGCTCAAGCTCACTTGAGAAAAGAACCCCCCGAACATCTGTGGAGGAAAAAATGCCGCATAATTCCCCCTGGTCTTTCATAACCGGAAAATAGTGTTGTTTGGTAGTCTGAAATATTTTTTTAAACTGACTGAAAGGCATGTCCTGGTTCAGGCATCTGACATTCTTGATCAAGTGTTTGAGCGTTTCCACTTTTATGGTTTGAAGAATATCTATCATAACTTCACCGGCATGAAGCGGCGAATCAACGCGAGATTTCACCTGATTTTCATAGATAGACCATTTTGTGGACAAAAGATAACACACCGAACAAACCAGAAGGCTTGGCAGCAAAAGATGATAGGAGTTGGTCATCTCGCTGACAAATATAATTGTAGATATAGGAGTGTTGGACACAGCCGTGAAAAATCCAGCCATGCCAACAATGACAAAGGCGCCTGGTTGAGTTACAACCGTGGGTATAAACATATGAAAAAACTGCCCCACTGCCCCGCCCATGGCGCCCCCGATGACAACCGAAGGTCCAAATACACCGCCGGACCCGCCGGATCCAATGGAAAAAGAGGTGGTAAAAATTTTCCCCAGGGCCAGTCCCAAAAGCACGGGGATGGCCAGTTGGTTAAAAATGGCCTCCTGGGCCATGCCGTATCCAAACGCCAGGGTATATGGCATAAAAAAGCCGATGACGCCGGTCACAAGGCCGCCAAGGGCAGGTTTGATATGGTTTGGGATTTTCAACGCCTTAAACAGGTTTGTAATCCCATAAAACACTTTAATATATAAAACGCCGATAAGCACAAGAACCACCGCAAGGGCAAGATAGGGACCAAGTTGCAGCGGATTTTGAAATTTAAATGCCGGGGACTCAAAAAGCGATCCCCACCCGAAAAATAGACAAAAGGTGCAATAGGCCACGACAGAGGAGATACCTGCCGGAATGATGACCGAAGACTCAAATTCAGGATCACGGTAAAGCACTTCTGCGGCAAAAAGTGCGCCGGCCAGGGGCGCTCTGAAGATACTGCCCACACCGGCACCAATGCCTGCGGCCATCATGATACACCGCTCCCGTTCAGACAGGTTGAACCGGGTGGCCAGAAAAGAACCGAAGCCCCCCCCGATCTGGGCAATGGGCCCTTCCCGGCCCCCGGAACCGCCGGTGGTGAGCGTAATGGTGGAGGCAATGGTTTTGATGATTGGAATCCGTGACCGGATAATGCCGCCCTTGTGATGGAAGGCGTCTATTGCGGCATCCGTACCATGCCCCTCTGCCTCCGGGGCAAAGGTATAAACAAGCCACCCGGAAACAAGGCCACCCAATGCCGGTAAAAATAATAACACCCATCTGTTAAACGGTGTATCGGTGTGGGGCAGCAGCAGATGTTCGCCTGCAGGTCCTTGGGGCCTGTATCCGGCCATCATATCCATGAAATAGTGCATACCAAGGCCGCACAGGTAATGAAACAGAACCGCCCCAAGGCCTGACATGACGCCTATCAGGACAAAATAGAAGACCCATTTTCCGGCATATTTGAGATCTACAGCTTTTTTTGTGCTTATATTCATTTAAAAAGGTTTTACTTTCTTAGATCATTAATCCCTGAAAGAATAATGTCAAATAAAGTTTTCACATCCTTTTCATCCAGACATGAAAAAGCCACCCGAATATTTTTTTCGTCAATGGAAATCAAGCCGGTACCATAATTCTCAAGCAGATGAAATCTTAACTCTTCTGCATTCACACCCTTAACACGGATGCACAAAAAATATCCGGAATTAAACGGATAGACATCAAATCCATCCGCATATTTGGGATCTTTGAGTACCTCTTTGATGGCAAACGCCCGGGATTTGAGCAGGTCAAACTTCTCCTGTTTGAGACGCCGATAATCTTTATCTTCCATGGATTTGACAAGAATGGTCTGACTTAAATGGCAACAGTTTGAAATATTGCCCCGGATGCATCCGGCTGTCTTTTGTTCCAGGGCCTCATATACCCTGTCAAGGTCAGCATCTGCGGCAACTCCGAAAGTGGTAAACCCGGTTCTGAGGCCCATGACATAATCTTCCTTGGTCGGCCCGTCAAGTTTGACAGCCAAAAGCCGACTCGTTTTACCGGCAATTTTGGCAAACAAAGACTGTTTGGCTGATTCCGGTTCAAAGAAAAGTCCAAAATAGGCGTCATCACAGGCGGCCACGACATTTGTGCCTTTTTGTGCCACATCAATGAGAATTTCTGCAACACAGGCCGCCTCTTTCTTGCTCAGGGTATACCCGGTTGGATTGTGGGGGAAATTAAGCATAACAATAATCTTATCATTTTGTGCCGCCTCTTCCCTGATCACACGCTCAAAATCATCCAGGTTAAAATGGGTCAGGGCATCGTCATAGGATTTGTATGTAGCAAATCGGGCACTATTGCGGACCCGGAAAATCATATTGTAGTTGCCCCAGATCATATCCGGCATGACAATAACATCATTGGCATTTACCCACATCTCCGACAAGATGGAAACCCCATGGGTAATGCCGGAGGTGACGACAGGCATACTGACGGTAGTTCCCTGAAGTAACGGATTTTTAACGTACAGTTCCTTACGCCATTTTTTGCGCAGCTCAGGTAGCCCATATGAGGAAGCATAGGGCAGATAATCATCGGGGTCAATCTGTGTAATGTACTTTGTCACGGAAGAAAGACTGAAAACGCAACTGCCCTGCCTTGCGACGCCGATGGTCGCGTTGACCTTATTCGCCTTTACCTTTGCTTCAGCGCTCTGGGTTAAAATACCTTTTGGGTAAAACAATCTTTTTCCCATGTCAGAGAGCATTTCATATACATGGGGCGCCGCCTGTTCAATGATGTTATTCAATTCCTGGGCAATAGGATTCATGATTTAACCTGTAAATTATAGTATTATCCAATTCAATAATAATGTTCGTACCTAAAAAAAACCCTGCAGCCAGACCTAAAGTAAGCCCAAGGAAAACTGCAGAGTTTTTACATACATTCATTGAATCGGTTGCGTTATCTTCGTTTGGATGCCTTGATGGGGTTAACTTTCTGTTTTTTGGTTTCGGTGACGGTTTTAACATGGGTAGCCATATTGCAGGTGCCGTTTTTCCACTTCAAAGCCGGATCAGGTGCTGCAATACAGTAAACGCCGGTGGCAAACTCGGCGCATCTCTGGCATCCCTTGCATTCATCAATGATGGGAAAGCAGCTGCCTTCGTTATAGCTGCAACCCTGGGCTGTCATGAACACACATTCCTGGCCTTCTCTTACAGTTGTACAAATCATAATCGTCTTCCTGCTGTTTTATTATTTTTATAAAAAAGTTTGTATAAGCTACACAGATCTTTCAGTTTTTGTTGCGGACTGAACCACGGTAAAAATTCAGGTCAACCCGTGGTTGTTATACCAGTTAGGCATTGGCGTTTAATTTCAAATAAACCGTCACCAATTATCATAATGCGCCTTTAATTGTCAACTAATTATTTTTAAACAAATATTTGTTCTATGGTATATTTGAATTCTGTCTCTTGCGCTCTTGTGGGCAGATCTTATCTGATGTATATTATGAAAATTTAAAATTTCATAACTTTAATTATACCCAGTCCAAATATAGTAACCTGAGAATACCAATGATCATAGACGATGCTGTTCAAGTTCTGAAGATGGAAGCCCAATCTATTCTGGGCCTTATTGAAAAACTTAATATCGATTTTCAAACCCTTGTCAATGCAATCTGTAATGCAAAAGGACGGGTCATTCTTTCGGGAATCGGAAAGTCGGGTTTAATCGGGAGAAAAATTGCAGCCACGTTAAGCAGTACAGGAACCAATGCCATGTTTCTTCATCCGGTTGAGGCGGTTCACGGGGACCTTGGCATGGTCAGCCGAGATGATATATTCATTGCCATTTCAAATTCCGGTGAAACCGGAGAACTCAACCAGCTTTTGCCGGTAATCCGAACGGTGGGATGCAAAATAGCAGGTTTTACGGGAAAGTCTGAATCCACCATGGCGGGGTTCTGCGATATGATCATAGACACCGGTGTAAAAAAAGAGGCCTGTCCTTTGAATATGGCACCAACCTGTTCGACCACAGCCCAACTGGCCATGGGCGATGCCCTGGCCGTGGCCCTGATAAAAAAGAAAAATTTTAAAAAGGCTGATTTCATGCGCTCGCATCCCGGAGGTGCACTGGGACATCGCCTGTCAGGCAAGATCAGCGAGTTGATGCTCGAAAAATCAGGCGTGCCTTTTGTGCAAACAGGTGCCACAATGGCCCAGGCCCTTGCCTGCATGGATGATTACCGCCTGGGCGCTGTTTTTATCCTTGATTCAGCTGATAAACTTATGGGAATACTTACGGACGGAGATGTACGGCATTGGATTGCAAAAGGGGGCGGTACAGCCGAAACCCTTTTTGTGGATGAGATAATGACCCGCTCCCCAAGATATTTATCCCCCGATTCCTATCTGTATGACGCCCTTAATTTAATGGAAAAATATGAAATTACGGTTTTGCCTATCCTCGGAGAGAAAGGCAGTCTTAAAGGATTGTTGCATCTCCATGATATCCTGGGCAAGGGAACCTTTAAATTTAATGGAGGTAATCAATGAAAAACATAAACATCAACACCACCATTCCTGTTTTAGGACCTGCCCGGATTCCATCGCCCCTGGTTTCCCAGGGGGTGGCCTATGGCGGTAAAACCCGGTTCATGAAAGATGAATACAGAATCAGCGTTGATGTCAGGGTTGACCGTGTTGCCGGAGAAAACAAAGACGGCATACTCAGTTTTGAACAGGCCGGTCCCCGGGAAAAAATTTATTTCGATCCCAGCAAACTCAAGTGCGCTGTGGCCAACTGCGGGGGATTATGCCCCGGACTGAACGATATTATCCGGTCAATAGTGCTTGAATTATACCATGTGTATGGTGTCAAAAGTATTTATGGTATTCGCTACGGGCTCCAGGGTTTTATTCCTAAATTTGGCCATGACCTGATTGAGCTTACCCCCCAACGGGTATCAGGCATTCAGAATACAGGAGGGTCCATACTGGGCTCTTCCCGTGGGGCGCAGGATATCGGGGAAATTGTGGACTGCCTGGAACGTATTGGGGTCGGTCTGCTTTTCATGGTGGGGGGGGACGGGACATTAATGGCCTCCAAGGCCATTGGAGATGAAATTTTAAACCGCGGGCTGAAGATTTCCGTGGTTGGCATTCCAAAAACCATTGATAATGATATATTCCTGGTTTCCCGATCCTTTGGCTTTGATTCAGCCGTAGACGTGGCCACCCTGGCAATCAAGGGGGCCCATAACGAAGCCGAAGCCTATCCCAACGGTATCGGCATGATCAAACTCATGGGCAGACACTCTGGATTTCTGGCAGCCACGGCCGCTCTTGCCCAACCGGATGCCAACTTCGTGCTGATTCCCGAAGAGGAAATCCTGTTACATGGGGAAAACGGACTTTTGGCCGCTGTGGAGCGGCGTCTGGCCTTAAGAAAGCATGCGGTGATCGTTGTCGCCGAAGGGGCCGGGCAGAATTTCTTTGAAGACAAGGATACTGAGCATGATGCATCGGGCAACGTAAAGCTCAAGGATATTGGTCTGTTTTTAAAGGCAGAAATCAGCGACTATTTTAAATCTAAAGACATCCCCATCTCCTTGAAATACATTGATCCGTCCTACATCATCCGCAGTCTGTCAGCCAATGCCAATGATTCAGTGTTCTGTGGACTGCTGGCAAGGGATGCTGTACATGCGGGCATGGCCGGAAAGACCAATCTGCTTATCAGCTTCTGGAATAATAATTATGTTCATGTACCCATGGATGCATCAGCCGGACGGCGCAAAAAGATGGATCCGTCAGGCAGGCTATGGCAGTCCGTTCTTGAATCTACAGGCCAGAACTCACTATTTAATGCTTGAGCAGAACCCCGTGTTTGGACGCAAATTTTTCTGCAACGCCGCAGGTGGGTGACTTTTCGTTCACACATTATTTAACGGTTGATTTCCATAAACTGATTATCTTTTATGGTAATCAGAAACAACGCCTTGTGCGGGGTGCCGGACTCGTCAAAACGTGTGCGTCCGGTGGCCCCGTCAAAAATAAATTGCCCCTGCAGAATCTCCTTAAGTTGTCTGCCTGAATTAACGTCTTCGGCATTGGCTGCCGTAAACAGAATTTGGGCCGTATCATAGGCAATCGCCTCAAGAAAGCCGGGCCTTTCCTGGTATAACGCCTGGAAGGCCTTATCAAACCATGCGGTTTCAGGATTGGCACTGCCGGAAAAATATCCGTCGCAGATGATAGCATTACGATTATAGTTTCTGGTCTCTTTTAAGAGGCTCTCCCTGTGCCACAGATTGGTCCCTAACAAGGTAAAGCCCTGGGCATCATGATAGACAAGTTGGGGGAGTATCAGATTGATCCTGGACACTGAATCCGGAATAAACAGTGCCTGGAAACTTAAATCCTTGTTTTTGATCAAACTTTTGATGGCAACTGCAAAATCAGTTTGACTGCCGTCATATACCTGGGTAGCAGTTAATTGGCCTTCAAACTGATCAACCATCCATCTAAACGCCTGCATATAACGATTTCCGTATTTGTTGTCTGGATATAAGACAGCCATCCTGCTCAGTCCCAGTTCATGAAAGACATAGGAACCCAGAGCCTGAACCTGCATCTCAGGGGTTATAAAATTGCTAAATATATAATCCCCATATTGTGGAAATTGTGTTTGCGTGGTCAGGGCCATCATGGGAATGCCAAGGGTTTGGGCTTTATCAGCCGCTTGCCTTGATACAAAAAGGGGACCGAGAATGGAAAAAACATTGTCCTTTCCAAGCTGATCCACACACATGGCAGCCTGTACAGGATCTGACATACTGTCCTTAATCACAATGCTTAAATCCTTAATACCGGATTCAGATAGCCTGGTCAGGGCAATCTCTATGCCTTTCATGGCTTTTTGTCCGTAAAGTTTATACTTCCCGGACATGGGCAGGATGACACCTATCTTCTTTTTATTAAAGGATATGGTTTCCAAACCTGCCAAAAGCGCCTTTACCTGTTCGGCCTTGGGATGACCGGGATATGTTTCAAGAAACGCATTCAAAAGATGTGCAGCGTTGGCATAATCTTCTTGCTGGATAAATTTGTAACCCGCCCAATAGTCAAAAAGGTACTGGGGGATGGAAAGATTTTTTATGCCTGAAAATTTTTGAATCTCTTCGGCATCTGTTTTTGATAATAGCCTTTCAACATCATCAAGAATAATCGTTTTGAAAACAACGTCATGACCGGCCCCGGGTCTTTGGGTGAGATCAAAGGCATGATTGTAGATGAGCAGGGCATCCTGGACAGCG
>DATFIL010000393.1:0-3280 GCA_035270145.1 Desulfobacter sp.
TTCCTTGTAAATGACTCTGAGCAGCAGGGAGAAGCTACAGGAAAAACCGCATCAGTCTGCAGTAAACCATGTATGGTAAATAGTGCCCGCCCGAAAACCGTAAATTTTGCCGATTACGCGGTCTATTTGAAGAAACGGGTATAACAATGTCAAATCCGAATTTCAGAATCTACATAATCCGGGGGGACCGAAATGCATAAAAACATCTATTTGAATATAAACCTGATTATGATGGAGTAAAGAGACAAAAGGATTTCAACAACGGGGGAAAAGGAGAAGACGATGAAAAAGAACCACAGTATAAGATATGGCTTAATCCCATTGATGATTTTCCTGGGGATATTATGGTCATTTAATTCGGCGGTATCTCAAAAACCGCCCTACCCGAATGCACAATTCATCACCACAGCCGCATGGCTTCACAGCCACCTGAATGACAGCAGCATAGTCGTGATGGATGTCCGGTCGGGCGATCATTTCGACGGCAGCCTTATCCCCGGTGCAGTCCATGTGCCATGGTCCGATTTCCGGTACAACGATCTAGACGATAATCTGGCATCCACCTTTGTGGGTATCCGTAATGCCCAGAAAATACTGGGTAATGCCGGCATTACAAGATCTGACACCATCATTATTTATGATTCAGTTGGACGGGATGGCGGCGCCACCGCATCTTATGTTTTCTGGGTGCTGGACGTCCTGGGCCATCAAAACAAAAAAATACTGGCACGTGGCATCGATGCCTGGAAAGAGAACGACTATGACCGGGTAACCACCGCAAGAAAACCGGAACCGCTCCTTTACCAGGCCGGTTTGGATCAAATTAAAAGAAACTCCTTAATTGACGGAAACTTTGTATACCGGCAACTGGGCGATCCCTTCTATCAGATCGTGGATGTCCGCTCCCAAGAAGAATATCTTGGCAAGGTCGGAACAAAAGGGCTGGAAGGCGTCCCTCTGAAATTAGGACACATCCCTACAGCAGTAAATATCAATTATACCGAGGCTTGGACGGACCCGGAAAGCAAAGGCATCAAACCATATGCCGGACTCCAAAAACGATACAGGGGCATTGATCCGTCCAAAGGTATCATTGTTTATTGCAACTCAGGACGGCGCAGTTCATTTTCATACTATATCCTGCGGCTCATGGGATTTGAAAACGTGTTCACCTATGAGGCCTCCTGGAAGGAATGGGGAAACCCCGACCGATTTTTCCCGGTTGAAACCACGCCCAACAAATTAATAAATAACACGCTTCCCGGTGTCTCAACAAAAGTATCGGCCCAACAATCTTCAGCGGGAAAGGATTCTTCCCAAAACAGATCCAGTCAGCCGGACAGCGGATATATCTCCTGCGGAGGATAAAAAATGAAAAACCGTCAACCTGAATCACCTTATTGGAAGTGGCTGCCGGCATCGTTTGCGCTGGCCGGAATTATTGTTTTTATTTTCGCCACATATGGGCCGCCGGCCTCCTCCAGCGGTTTTGTCTGCATGATCAAAGGGTTAATTGAACCCTTTGCACCGGCATATGTGGAATCAAAAACCCATTATACCATGCTACCGGACACAGGTTCGTGGCTGTTTGCCTTTGTGGTGGGTATGGCCGCAGGCGGATTTCTGGCCGGCCGGACATTTCCCGTACCGGTCAAAGACATGCCGGAAACCTGGCTGCAGCGTTTCGGGAAAAGTCGTACAAAACGATTTGCCGCTGCATTTGCCGGTGGGTTCATGATTCTTTTTGCCGCCAGACTGGCCGGCGGCTGCACCCTGGGGCTGTTTATATCCGGATCGACACAGCTTGCCCTGAGCGGTCTTTATTTTGGTGCATTAATATTTGGATCTGCCATGCTGACCGCCTATCTTATCCATGTTAAAACAGGAAAGGAGAAAAAATGACGACTCAAATATGGCTGGGGCTTTTAGGCGGTACGGCATTCGGTTTCGTGATCCAGCGGATCGGTGCAACGGATCCGAACAAGATGACCCGGGCCCATCTCATGATTGAATCGGATATCCCCAAATTCATGCTGATGGCCGTGATTATTTCCGCATTCGGCCTGACAGGACTTCTGGCCGTCGATTCCGGCAAAACTGTCATTTTGCCGATGACACTTGGCGCCACAACCATTGCAGGCCTGTTGTTCGGGGTGGGATGGGGGTTGTGCGGATATTGTCCCGGCACCACCTGGGCGGCTGCAGGCGAAGGACGCTTGGATGCGGTTTTTACCCTCTTGGGCGGACTTCTGGGGGCAGCCACATTTGCCCATCTCCACGAGTACCTGATTCCCCTGCTCTATGACAGCACCAGCCTGGGACCTCTGACGCTGGCGGACATCACCGGCAGCCGGCTTATCGGCCTTGGACTTTTGGCCGTGATGTTCGGATTGGCAATTTTTGCCATTCATCTACTGTGGGGCAGAGACCGCCATGCTTAACTCGCGTCTTTCAGGAATTCGGTTGTGGATCTTAGTAATTGCTTCCATGGCAGTATTTGCCGGATGCAGTGAAAGTGGCCCGGAACCCAGCAGTCCGGATATCCCCAGAGGGTACATGCCCACCCTTGAAATTGAAATGAACGGACACTTGCTGCGCTTTGGTCCTTTTGCAGGATATTATTTCAAGCCCAGGACACCGGATGATTTTTCACGACTTGCCGTGCTGTGTTTCAATGAGGATTTCTTTTACACCCGTGATAGACCCGACAATGCGCTGCTGTTTAAAGGGGATGCGGCTCTGACAACCCTTGAACCGGTGGATGCTCCCAAAGAGGGGACCCAACGGATCGTTCCCATTTTTTTCCACCAGGCGCCCCGGACATGGCTGCAAAGCCGGCCGGACCCGAAAAATGAATTTATCCACTTCCACTCCTGCTATGACAAATCCGGACCTGTCCTCACCGGATACTGGCTGCGCCACACGGCAGTGGCTGCATTCACCTATAATATGGGAGAACGGATCAACAAAAAAAGCCCACTTTACCACATGGTAAAGCCTGGCATTGATAAAAATTTTGCAAAAATTATCGAATTTGACCGGGGTCCTCGCTGATGCCAATAAACTTGGAACCCATTCCCCGACTTTACACTCGATCATCGAGTTACAGGAGCTTCCTATGAAAATATGCATGTTCACGAACACCTACCTGCCGCATGTCGGCGGCGTGGCCAGATCAATCCACACGTTTGTTTCAGACCTTAGAGCTGCCGGTCACAGCGTGCTGATCGTGGCACCGGTTTTTCCGGACTGCGAATCCCACGACACCTCAGAAGAAGAT
>DATFIL010000394.1:0-4345 GCA_035270145.1 Desulfobacter sp.
TGAATTCTTTTGGTGCCCCACTGCATGGATCCCATACCAATCCGGGTGCCTGCTTCAAATGTGCGGATTAAAGAGGTGCCGGTGATTAAAAATCGCTCCCGGATAAACTCATCCTGTTTTTTAACCCGGTCCAGAGTCATCAGGATAAATACCGGCAGCAGCACAACCAGAACCCCCACCATAACCAGAGGCGGAACTAACCCCGGCCTTTTTCGGGTAATATTTAATTTAAATCTATTCATTGGGCTAGCACAACTATATGAAAAGTATATTTTTTACCCGATTGTATACCCTTGTCTGGGTAAAAAGTATACACCATAGCTGATTTTTTAGAAAATACCCTGATATGCTATGTAGACTCAAAAGGCCTGATATAAAAGGACTTCAACGAATTTCAAGATAGTTGGCACATCATTTGCTATATAGTATTAGCAATGAAGGTCACAAAAACAAGACTCACAGAACATAAACCAAGCGCCACAAGGAGACATTATGAAAAAAACATTAGCCGCATTAACCATCCTGATTATCACATGCACCTTTTCGGCCAGTGCATTTGCATACCCCCCAAAACAGGGCAAGGGCAAGGGCTTAAGACAGGCGGCCAAATCCCGGGCATGCATGAATCTGACCGATGAACAGCAAAAACAGCTTCAGGAGCTGCATCAAAAATTTATTGATGACACCTATGAAATGCGTGCCGGCATGATAACCCTGAATCAGCAGATCCGCATGTACATGGAAACATCCAATCCTGATCCGGCAAAACTGAAAGTCATGGTCACAGAAAAAGCGGATTTAGAAAAAGATCTGGCGATTAAACGCTTGGAATTTGCCCTGGATGCCGGAAAAATTTCTCCGGAATTAAAATGCATGCCCATGGGAATGGGCCGGGGATTTGGCCGCCATGGCATGGGCTACGGCTGCCGGGGTAAAGGTAACGGCTATCATGGATTTGGCAGAGGCGCCGGATTTAATGGTATCCCCGGCATGGGATTTGACGGCTCCCAGGAAGAGACCTCTCCAGAAAACAACTAATATACCGACCAATCAACTACCCATCCTTCCATCTACTCCCTTCTCTCCTGTCCCCCGGGTAACACACCCGGGGGACCCTTGTTTATGGATTTTTACACCTCTTTTTCCACAGGATTTTCAAGCACACCAATGCCTTCAATTTCAACCTCCACCCGATCTCCCGGCACCATAAACACGCGGGGTTTACGGGTAAAGCCTACCCCTTCGGGCGTACCTGTCAGGATCAGAGTCCCGGGCAAAAGGGTGGAAGACTGGGACAGGTAGGAAATCATATTGGCGATGCTGAATACCATGTCGCTGGTGTGGCTGTCCTGCATGAGGTCACCATTCAGGCGACATTTAATGGCAAGGGTCTGTGGATCTGTAATTTCGTCTGCCGTTGTCATGACCGGCCCGCAGGGACAAAAGGTGTCATAACTTTTTCCCCGGGTCCACTGGAATCCTCCGGCATGTTTCTGCCACCGCCGGGCAGAGACGTCATTGGTACAGGTATAGCCAAGTACATAATCCAAGGCCTCTTCCTCGGATACATTTTTAGCGGTCTTTTTAATGATCACCCCAAGCTCGGCTTCGTAATCCACCTCAGGCGGATCCGACGCACATTCCGGGATTACAATGGCATCCTTGTGCCCTGCAAGGGACCCGGGATATTTCATGAACACGGCCGGATATTTCGGGATTTCCTGGCCGGTTTCTTCTGCATGACGCCGGTAATTAAGTCCGATACAAATAATGGCCGACGGCGCCACCGGGGGCAGAATTTTCACCACATCCACCCGTTTACCGGTATCGCTGAAACTGTAATCCGCGGACTGTTCCACCAGACTGGCCGTTTGTCCGTCCCAATCGCACCCCATGACTTCCTTACCCTGTTGGGTAATAAAACGAATGATCTTCATCTAAGACTCCTTTATTCTTTTTTTTGCATGAGCTATATTCATAGCCGGAAATAATCATATCCCGCAAGGAAAAAATGGAATCTATTTTCACAGGCAGTGCATACAATAAGAACAGCAGAAAGCAGGCCGATCTCATCCTGATGATCCTGGCTTCCCAGTCCGTCAGTGCTGTCATTGATACAGGCCCTGACGGATCGTATAACATCCTTGTGCCCAATGAGGATGTTTTTAAGGCCCGGCAGCAACTGAAAAAATACGCAAGAGAGAATAAAACGGACCCAAGGCCGGCCTCCCAGCTGCCGACCAGAATTTTTTTCTCCCCTCAAGCCCTGGCATTGACCTTTTTCCTGGCAGCCATCCATTACATCATCACCACCCGAGGCCTGCACAGACAAGCGATTATGGACTTTGGTTCGTCTTCATACTATCTAAGCCAGGGGCAAAGTTTCAGAGCCGTAACAGCCTTATTCTTACACAGCGATACGGAACATCTTATAGGAAATATGGCCGGGCTACTTGTACTTGCAGGCCCCTTACTGCGCGTGACCGGTTACGGTCAGGGACTTTTGCTGCTTTTGGCAGCAGGAACGGCCGGCAATCTAATATCCGAAAGTTTTGGCCGGGATTTACGGCTCTCCATCGGGGCCTCCACAGCGGTCATGGCGGCTGCAGGACTTCTTGGGGCCCGTCGCATGACCATTGGGGCAGAATCAGGTCATTCAGTATTTCCAAAACTCAAAGGGCTGGCCCCCTTTGCCGCGGCAGCCACACTTACAGCCATGTTCAGCCATGGTGAAAATACTGATGTATCTGCCCATCTATTTGGTTTTCTTGCCGGTACCGGAATCGGGTTGTGTTACTATCCGTTGTCTGCGCCGTTATCAGGTCCGGTAATAGGTCGTATCAGTTTTGGCATTGTCCTGGGGATTTTGTGTATGGCCTTTATCCAGGGTGTTTTGACTTTTCTGCCGGGATAAGGGGCTCGAAAAAAATAAATTCTACATTTTACTTGCCTTTTTATCCGTATTCTTCGTTGCGACTTAGGACACATATTCCAATATGCTCCCTAAGCCGCGCCTTGAATACGAATAAAAATTCGGCGCAAAATTTGTAGCATTAATTTTTCACGAGCCCCTAATGGACCGGTTAAGTTTTCGGACAAAACTGACAGGGACCGCATAGGTAATCCCTGTGGGTTCTTTAAGGGCGTGTTCTTTTTTCCCTTTGACAAAAACTTTATTGATCACCCCGACGACTTGTCCGGTGGCAATCCGATAGACCGGGCTTCCACTGTTCCCAGGAAAGGCAACGGCATCAAGCTGGATAATATCCCAGGGGTGTTCAAGGTATTTGATCATCTCTCCTTTGATCAGGCTGCCGTGGGGACTGGGGAGCATGACCGGTGCAATGGCCGAGACAATACCTGTATGGGTAGTGGCATTAAGACCGAGTACAAAACCGATGGGAAATCCGGTAAATGCCACTTGGTGGCCTTCTTTGAGCGTGCCATCTGCCGCCATGGGCAAGGGATCAATTTTACGCGCCATTTCCAGTATGGCCAGGTCGTGGAAAGGGTCTTCGGCGACCAGGACAGCCTTGACCCCTTTCCCCGACAAATTCTTGTGAAAAATGCGCAAATAGAACATGCGTTTCTTTTCTTTAATAGCCCGGACCACATGGTGGTTGGTGACGATTCTGCTGCCATCCCCAATGGCAAAGCCGGTACCGCGAAACCGGGTCATGGGGACATCCTTAAAAGAATAGGTGCCCACGGATACGGTGGAGGCTTTTATTTTTGACACCAGGGCGGCCATATAATCATCCCGGTCCTGAAACAAAGCGTGCTCCTGGGCAGATGTAGGGCAAACTAAAAACACAAGGATGATCGTGATTATGCTAGAATAGACTCTCATGGTATTTACTTACCGATTAATGCCTGAGTTGTCCATCTTTTAAAACGCCGCTACCAGACACCTATTTTTACCACGAAGAACACGAAGGTCAATTGTCTCCACAGATTTTATTCTTCGTGTCCTTCGTGATCTTCGTGGTTAACAAAAACTATGACAATGTATTGTCATGAAATACGCCAGGCAGACAAAGAATAAATTCACTCATGTAATTGGCAACGGTGGTTACCTTGTGGCTGAACAGCGGGGCCTGATCACAATCGGTGGTGAAGTCGCCGACAATGCAGCAGTTACCGATTCTGCGCGAACGTATGCCGGCCAAATCGGATCCGGCAATGCCACAGGCTGAAACCACGTCCTTTTTATTGGCAAAGGTTTCGATGAGCATTTTTTTATCCACTTGTCGGTCAAAGCCCTCAACGATAAGGTCACAGTCAGAGAACAATTCAGCGCAGTTCTGCGCGTCAATACGCAGAACCTGTGCCTCAAGGTGCACCT
>DATFIL010000395.1:0-2537 GCA_035270145.1 Desulfobacter sp.
ACCCGGTCCGGGTGCGGCGACCGGATGAACCGTTGATGCTGGTGTAGCGGATTATTTCCGTGCATGGAGAAAAACTGTCCTTAACGTCCGGGAAAGTGGTCACCCAGCATGATGTGCATGAAAATGCCTGGTATCTGGACGGTGGCAAAGCCCCGGTTTCCATCTGCATTGAAGCGGGTCAGGCCGATCTTTTCCTTTGCTCATGGCTGGGCATAGACCATGTGGTTAAAGGAAAACGCAAATACCGTCTGCTTGATGCCAAGGTGACGTTTCACCGCAGCCTGCCCGTGCCCGGCGAAACCATTGAATACCACATTGAGATCGACCGCTTTTTAAAACAGGGGGACGTCTATCTCTTCTTTTTTCATTACCGGGGATACATCAATCAGCTGCCATTTATCTCCATGCGCGACGGGTGTGCAGGTTTTTTCACCGAACAGGAGGTGGAAAATTCCGGGGGCATTATTCTGAAAAAAGAAGATCAGGAGATGAATGTACAAGGGCCGCCACCGGCCTGGTTTACTCCGGTGGAACGGATAAGCCTGAATGATGAACAGGTGGATGCCCTTCGCACAGGGGATCTTGAAACGGCGTTTGGCGCAGACTTTCAAGGAAAGCGAACCGGAAGGAATCAATGGCTGCCCGGCGGTCCCATGCGCCTGATCCACCGGGTTCTCGACCTGGACCCCACCGGCGGGCGATTCGGCATGGGCCGGATCATTGCCCAGGCGGATATCCATCCCGATGACTGGTTTCTGACCTGCCATTTTATTGATGACATGGTGATGCCGGGTACCCTGATGTATGAATGTTGTGCCCATACCCTGCGGGTTTTTGTCCAGCGCATGGGCTGGGTGCTTCCCCATGACGGCATCTGCTATGATGTGCTCGATAAAAACGAAAGTGATTTGAAATGCCGGGGACCTGTAACCCGCGCCACGAAAAAAGCCCTTTACGACATTGAAATAAAAACGATCGAATATGCGCCCCAACCTTTTGTGACAGCGGATGCCCATATGTTTTCAGATGATCTTGAGATTGTGTTTTACAAGGATATGGGAATGAAACTTACCGGGTTGACCCGCCAGGATCTTGAGGCGTACTGGAGGAAAACATGAAGTACGACAAGGTGTTTATTGAATCTTTTGGATATGAACTGGCACCCCACATCGTGACCAGCCGGGAAATTGATGAAAAACTCACCCCTTTTTTTGACGCTGTGGGATTCGTGCCCGGCCAGCTGGAGGCATTGACCGGTATCCGGGAACGCCGGTACTGGGATGAGGACCATACCCTGGCCGAACATGCGGCCGTGGCAGGGCAGCGGGCCCTGGATGAAGCAGGTATCAGCCCTAAAGAACTGGGTGCTGTGTGTTTTTGCGGGGTGTGCCAGGACGGATTTGAACCGGCCACATCCTGTGCAGTGGCAGACAAGCTCGGGGTGGGGCCGCGCGCCCATGTATATGATGTAAAATCTGCCTGCCTGGGCATGATCACAGGCATGGTTCATGTGGCCAATGAGATTCAGCTTGGGCATATTAAAGCCGGGCTTGTGGTCTCCTGTGAGTCGGCCCGACAGATTGTGGACGCGACCATTGAAGAGATCAACACCCACAAAAGCATTGATTTTTACAGAGAAGCCGTGGCCACCATGACCGGCGGCTCCGGCGCAGCGGCAATTCTGCTCACCGACGGGACCCTGGGCAAATCTTCGACCCCGCGCCATAAAGTCAAAGGTGGGGTGATTAACAATGCCATCCGTCACTGGGCGCTTTGTTCCTGGGGATTTGAACATAAGGGCATGCCCACGGATTCAAGGGTGATCATGCGCACCGATGCTCAGAAAGTGCTTGACCACGGCACGGAACTGGCCATGGAGACCTATGAATTATTTCGCAACGAGTTGGAGTTGCCTGGGGATAAGCCGGATAAATTTGTTGCCCATCAGGTCGGGGAGGGTCATCATAATAAATTCTACTCTGCCATGAAGATTGACCGGAAAAAGGATTTTATCACCTTTCCTTTTCTGGGCAATGTGGGCTCCGTATCCCTGCCGATTTCTGCGGCCATTGCCGATGAACGCGGCTTCTTTGTTCCAGGCGATTTTGTGGCCTTTTTAGGGGTGGGTTCCGGACTTAACTGCTATTTTATGGGGGTTGAATGGTAACAAGAACAATAAACGGGCAGCTTACTTCCACTACAGGTTTTGAGGATCTTTACCCCTTTAAACCCCATTATGCCTGGATTAACGGGAATAAAATGCATTATGTGGATCAGGGCAAGGGCAGGCCTGTGATCATGGTCCACGGAAACCCTACCTGGTCCTTTTATTTCCGGCATCTGATCACCAGCCTTTCCGGTCGTTTCAGAACCATTGCACCGGACCACATCGGATGCGGTTTTTCAGATAAGCCGTCGGCTAAGGCGTATGATTACACCCTGGATCAACGGGTGGCGGACCTGGATGCCCTTATCCGCCGGCTGGATATTCGTGAAAAAATGTCGCTGATCGTGCATGACTGGGGCGGAATGATCGG
>DATFIL010000396.1:0-2465 GCA_035270145.1 Desulfobacter sp.
GGTTTTGGTTATATATCAGAATCTGCCAGCGCCGCTGTTACCGCTGGGGAATTTTTGAGTAAGATAGACAGATGGGTTAATGGATGGAAAAAATGTCTGAATGTTGCTCCTTTCATTGTTGAAATGAAAAACTGGAAGGCATATCCGTTAATTGTATAAATGAGCATATTTGTCTATTTTTGTAGTGATAAAAAGTAACGGTTTCTCTCCAAAAAATCATCCGTCGCATGGGCATCAAGGCCCAGGAATTCCGGAAATAATCCATGACCCAAAACAATAAATCTCTCATCCTGGCAGAAAAACCCTCTGTTGCCCGAGAAATCGCCAAGGTCCTTGGCGTCCGGGGTAATGCGGGCCGCGGGGCCATGGAAGGCCCGAAGCATGTGATCACCTGGGCCGTGGGCCATTTGGTGAATATTGCCGAACCCTGCGATCAAAATCCCACCTGGGGCAAAAGCTGGACCATGAACCAACTGCCCATGATCCCCGGCAGGTTCACCCTGACCGTGCTGGAACAGACCCGGGACCAATTCGCCATTGTCAGCTCTCTTATGAACAGGGACGACGTCACGGAAATAATCAACGCCACTGATGCCGGACGTGAGGGAGAACTCATTTTTAGGCGCATCTATCTTATGGCCGGATGTATCAAACCCCTCAAGAGACTCTGGGCAAATGATATGACCGAGGCCGGTCTCAAAAAGGCTCTGGCGTCTCTTGTTCCCGGCGAAGAAAAACGCAATCTCGGACTGGCCTCCTTTGCCCGGGCCGAGGCAGACTGGCTGGTCGGTATGAATTTTTCAAGGCTATTCACCGTCAAGACGGGGGGGCTGGTCACGGTGGGCAGAGTACAGAGCCCGGTCTTGAAGCTGCTTGTAGACCGCTGGGCAGCCATCGAATATTTCACCCCCCAGGACTACTGGACCATAGAAGGCACCTTTACTCATGAGGCCGACGAATTCAAAGGCACCTGGTTCGCTCCGCCAAAACGCAAAGAAAACAAGGTATGGGAAGCCCCTTCGGCTGAGGAACTGGCCGCCCGGTGTACAGGCAAAAACGGGATTGTAGAATCCGTAACCAGTTCCAGGGGACGTCAGCGTCCTCCCCTCCCCTTTGACCTGACCACCCTGCAGCGCGAGGCCAATATACGCTTCGGCCTTTCAGCCAAACAAACCCTGCAGATTGCTCAGGAACTTTACGAAACCCAAAAGGCCCTCACCTACCCCAGGACCGATTCCAAATATCTGACAACCGAAGTATATAAGGAAATCCTTAACCACCTGCGGGCCGTGTATCCCCATTTTCCGGACATCACCGGACAAGCCGCCGAACGCATCAAGACAGCCAAAAAAACCTTTCCCTGCGTGAACGACAAAAAGGTTTCCGATCATCACGCCATTATCCCCACGGGCAAACGCGTTGCCAAAGAACAACTCAGCTCCGACCAATGGAAGATATATGAAATGGTCTGCCGTCGCACCGTTGCCGCATTTTTACAAGACTGCACCTTTCTGACTTCGACCATCTGGGTCCTGGTAGACACAGACCCATTCAAGTCCACGGGAAAAATCTTCAAAGACAGGGGCTGGCTCGTTGCCGAACCCTGGCGAACGGCCAAGGACAATCCCTTGCCGGACATGAAAAAAGATGCCCCGGTACTAGCCAGGCAAGTCCTATCCGCCAAGCACACCACCAAGCCCCCGTCCCACTTTACCGACGCATCATTGCTCGGGGCCATGGAAACCGCCGGAAAAATGGTCGAAGATGAAGAACTGCAAGACGCCCTCAAAGAACACGGGCTGGGTACTCCCGCCACCCGGGCACAGATCATTGAGACCCTGATCTCCCGAAACTATGTGGCCAAACAAGGCAAAAAGCTCATAGCCACAGACACGGGCCGCCATGTGGTGGAGGTAGTGGAAGCCTCCTTTCCCGATCTGGTTTCACCTGAACTGACGGGCTCATGGGAAAAACGTCTCAAGGAAATGGAGCAAGGCAAAACCAGCTACCCGGAATTCATGGGCCAGATAAAAAAAATGGTCCAGCAGGGTGTGGAAGACCTGCGGACCAAAAAATTTGCCCAAACCCCGGCAACGCTGCCACCGGGCAAGACATCCCTTGGGAAATGCCCCAAATGCGGGGGCGATGTGGTTGAAAATCCCAAGGCCTACGGCTGCGTTAATTGGCGCGAAGCCAACGGCGGGTGCAAATTCACCATTTGGAAAACCATGTTCGGCGGCAAAATCACCAAAACCCAGGTCAAACAACTTTTGACCAAAGGGTGATGAATTGAGTTTAAAGTTTTAATCTATCACTCGATGATCGAGTATCATAAATATATAATACCCCCACCTGTACGCTGTACGTTAAGCGTAAGGCCATTAAAACAACAAGTTCCTTAATTTTCAAACCAATGGGTCGTTTTCTTGCAAAAGCCAACCAGCATGAGCATTAGCGGTACTTCG
>DATFIL010000397.1:0-2128 GCA_035270145.1 Desulfobacter sp.
GAAGGTGGCGAGCGTTGGGGCCGATACAGTTTTCTTGGGGTTTCCGCCTTTGGGCATATCAAAATTTTTAAAACCCATGTTCTTGTGGAAACCCGCCACGACACAAAAAAAATTGATCATGACAACGATCCGTTAAGCGTAATGCGGGAGGTTATCAAAGGATTTACCCCTGCCGATATCCCGGATCTGCCGCGGTTCTGGAGCGGGATCACCGGCTACTTTACCTATGAGATGGTCTCTTTTTTTGAAAATATTGACGTTGCCCTGCCCGACGACACCCCATACGGCCACTTTATTATTCCCGAGCAGATGATCATCTTTGACAATATCAAACAAACCATGACCTGCCTGAACATCTGTTACCTGTCCAACACAGATGACCCGGCCACGGTCTATGACAATGCCAGGAATACCGTTGACACGCTTGTGAAGGATTTAGGAAAACCACTTGTTCTTGAACCCCCTCCCCCTGTTGCCGATACACAGCTTGTACCTGAAACACCGGCTGAAGAGTACATGGCAGGGGTTAAAACCATCAAGAACCATATTGTAGAAGGTGATATTTTCCAGGCGGTATATTCCCAGCCCTTTTCATGCCAAACCAAGGTTGATCCCGTGCTGATTTACAGGGCCCAGCGCTACATCAACCCGTCACCTTACATGTTTTTCATGAATTTCACGGACCGGGTCATTGCCGGCTCTTCCCCTGAAACCATGGTGCGTCTTGAAAATCGGGTGGCAACCCTTCGCCCCATCGCCGGAACAAGGCCCCGGGGCAAAAGCGAACAAGCAGACCGAACCCTGGCCGATGATCTGCTTAATGATGAAAAGGAAAAGGCAGAACATGTCATGCTCATTGATCTTGGCCGAAATGACCTTGGCCGGGTGGCCCAGGCCGGCACGGTCCAGGTGACGGACACCATGGTCATTGAACGCTATTCCCACGTCATGCACCTGGTCTCCAATATCACTTGTGATCTGAAAGATGAGTGCGACGCCTTTGATCTTTTCAAGGCCACTTTTCCGGCAGGCACCTTGTCCGGTGCGCCCAAAATCCGGGCCATGGAAATCATTGGAAAGCTTGAGAACCGACAACGGGGTGTATATGGCGGGGCTGCCGGGTATATCTCCTTTACCGGCAACATGGATTTTGCCATCACCATCCGCACCGCTGTCATGGAAAACGACACATTGACTGTCCAGGCAGGGGCAGGCGTTGTCTACGATTCAGATCCTGAAACTGAATTGACCGAATGTATCAACAAGGCCAAAAGCGTTGAAATGGCATTAAAACTTGCTCTGTCACAAAGCCCAAAAGGATAGTAAGATGAAAACAGCAATAATAGACAACTACGATTCCTTTACCTTTAACCTGGTGCATTATGTGCTGCATACAGGGGCCCAGGCAGAGGTTTT
This sequence comes from Desulfobacter sp., assembly GCA_035270145.1. Lineage (GTDB taxonomy): Bacteria > Desulfobacterota > Desulfobacteria > Desulfobacterales > Desulfobacteraceae > Desulfobacter. The sequence goes on from DATFIL010000397.1 coordinate 1,417, forward strand.
CAGAAATGATAAGATCAGCGTGGCACAACTTGAGGGATTAGGGTTTGATGCCATTATCCTGTCACCGGGGCCGGGCAGGCCTGAGGATGCGGGCATCTGCCTTGACCTTGTACAAAAGCTGTCAGGAAAAATTCCTATTCTTGGTGTATGTTTAGGGCACCAGACCATTGCCCAGAGTTTTGGCGGCACCATTATCCATGCCAGGACCATTATGCATGGCAAAACATCCATGGTGGAAGCAAACGGCAAACACATTTTTTCAGGCATTAACAAGCCCTTTAATGTGATGCGTTACCACTCTCTTGCGGTTCAGGAATCGGACCTGCCCGACTGTCTGGAAGTGACGGCCAGAACCCTGGACGGGGAAATCATGGGTATAAAACACAAAACGCACCCCACCCAGGGGGTTCAGTTCCATCCGGAATCTTTCATGACCACCGTGGGAAAACGGCTGATCAGAAATTTTATCAAAGGAGCGTGATATGGATTTTACAGATTACCTGAATACCATAGTAAACAGACAGAATCTTAGCCAGGACCAGATGGCAGACATGCTGAACACCATTTTTTCGGGACAGACCACCGAAGCCCAGGTTGGCGCATTCATGGCCGCCCTGGCCACAAAGGGCGAGACATTTGAAGAATTGGCCGGTGCGGCCCGGGCCATGCGGACCAAGGCGGTTCGTGTTCAGACCCTTGCCAAAAAGGTCAT
>DATFIL010000398.1:0-6911 GCA_035270145.1 Desulfobacter sp.
ACGGGTTTCAGGACTTTAAATCGCAAAACGGCCAGGTTTGAACACCTGGTTATTTTTGAAAAAAACAATCCGCCTATCAGTTTTTTAGATGGTAGCCTATATGGTTACACCGGCTTGTTTTTCGTTGTAAGTGGTTGAATCTATTATATGGATGGCGGAGAGGCGGGGATTCGAACCCCGGGTACCCGGTTAGGATACACACGCTTTCCAGGCGTGCACCTTCAGCCAGCTCGGTCACCTCTCCGAATAGACCCGAGCAAAATAGTATCTTTTAATCAAAGTGTCAAGGATTAATACGCTTGGGTAATATATTCATATCCATGCTATTGTTGGACGACAGGTAAATGGGGGGCAGGATGCGTTTTCGGGCGGTTATATTCTTACGTCCTGAAAAAATAACACGCTTAGGTGTTTTGTTTTGTCCAGTATGAATATAGCGTATCCACTCCGGAGAAATAGATGTTGCCTGTACAGCCTGTTCGATATCTGCCAAGCGTTCGGAAGGAAAAATTATCATAAATCGCCCCTTATGCCTGAGAAGTGTTTCTGCTTTTACGGCAATACTTTTGATATTCATGGTAATCTCGTGGCGGGCAATGGCTTTTTGCGTATCCGGGTTTAATCTTCCGGTATTATATTTTTTATAAGGTGGGTTTGACAGGATAAGGTCAAAAGATCCGTTTGTAGATTCAGGATGAATATTTTTAATGTCTTTGTTAACAATTGATATCGCGTGTTCAAGTTTATTGTTAATAATGTTTTTCAGCGCAATTTCAGCAAGTTTAGTTTGAATTTCAACGCCGGTAATACGGGATTGGGGAAAGCAATATCCCAGGATAACAGGAATAATCCCGCAGCCGCATCCTATATCAAGGATGCGATCACCGGAGCAGGCGGGTGGGACCTGACTGCACAGCACAAAGGGGTCCATGCTGTAGCGATAGCCCTTTGCCGGCTGCAAAAGAGATAGCCTTCCCCCAAAAAGTCGATCAGTAGTGTATTTCTCCAATTTTAAACCGTAGGTGTGTAATTAAAGGTGTGTTCAGCCTTGCATTCAGGTTTGTAATCATCTCTTTTTCAAGAAATTTGAGTTGGTGTATCCATACCGAGCTTGATACGATTACCTTCAATTGACCATTTTTAAATGTATCCGGTTTGGCATTCTGTGTAATGGCGGCGTCTAACGCCAAATCCCATATTTCCCATATTTGTGTGATCTCCGTTTCCTGGGGTGGTCTGTATTTTGATAACGCCTTTGACAATATGTCACTGATATGCGTCAGATGTCTTGGGTCTGTTTTTTTGTTCATGTTTAATTTCCAATTGATATTTTATCCTGAATCGACAGGTTGTTACGGAATGTAATAACATAATATTAAAGGATAGGGAATATGCGCGTTCAACCCTGTTGCAAGCTTGTCTGATATCCTTGATGCCTAAACGCTTTTCCAAATAAATATTGCCTTTTAACCTTGATTCTTATAATTAGAGTAATATTTTGCCTATATTACAGCCATGGGCTGTTTTGAACCATCAACAAGCTAGGCTAAACCCGCAACGAAAGATGAAAGCAATTTAATAAGTTATCTTGACTTTCATATATAAATCTTCAAGCGAACCAGATGGAGACAATGATTATTGTCAAATTGGTCATTCATTAACAGGATATAATTTTATGAATTGGGATTGGGAAAAACTTCGAGAAAATCAGAAAAAATATGAACAAAAGCAAGGCGGGGGGCCTGGCATGCCTACACCGCCCCAGATGGAGGACCTGTTAAACAAATTTAAAGGGTTTAAATTTTCCGGCATCTTTTTTGTAGCACTCATTATTCTCGCTGTGATTATCGGTATCTCTACCGTGTTTACCATTGACCGGAGCGAGGTCGGGGTGATTCAGCGTTTTGGCAAGTACGATCGTTTGGCGCAGCCCGGCTTGAATTTCAAACTGCCCGCAGGCATAGAAAAAGTAACCAAGGTGAACGTCAGGGAGATTGAAACTGAAGAGTTCGGCTTTAAAACGTACAACGGGGAGGGATCTTTTCGTGGGTCTTCGGAGTCGTCCAGACAGGAGGCCTCTTTAATGCTCACCGGCGATCTTAATGTTGCCGTTGTTCCCTGGATTGTTCAGTACCGCAGAGCTGATCCCAGGGCGTATCTGTTTAACGTAAAAGATGTCGGATCCCTGTTAAGGGATATGTCCGAAGCAACCATGCGAATCATTGTGGGAGATAGAAGTATCAATGAGGTCATTTCAAGTCGTGCAGAGATTGCCAGCGCGGCCCAGGAAATGCTCCAAAGGGAAATGGACAATGCAGAAGCCGGGATCGGTATCGTCAATATTGAAATGAAAAAAACCAATGTACCGGAACCGGTGCAAGCCTCCTTTAATGAGGTTAACCAGGCGACTCAGGAAAAGGAGCAGACCATATATAGAGCCCGGGAAGAATATAACAAGGCGGTTCCCCTGGCCCGGGGCGAAGCAAAGCGTCTGATCAAAGATGCCGAAGGGTATGCCATTGACCGGGTAAACCGTGCCCAGGGCGACGCAACCAAATTCAAGGCCATTTATGATGAATATGTCCAGGCGAAAGATGTGACCCGGAAACGGATGTATCTGGAATCCATGCTTGAGGTCCTGCCCAAATTGGAAAATAAATATATCATTGATTCAGACCAGAAAAACGTGCTGCCGTTTGTAAATATGGGGGCTAAATTGTCAGGTCAAACCCTTGGGAAAGGTGAATAGGTATGGAAGGTACAAATAAAAATATGGGAAAGGTACATGTTGTTTTGCTGGCAGTTGCCGTCATTGCAGCTGTCGTTTTATATAATTCTGCCTACGTGATAGATGAAACCGAACAAGTGGTTATCACTCAGTTCGGGCGTATTGTGGGTGATGCCAAGAAAACACCGGGATTAAAGTTCAAAGTTCCATTTATCCAGAAGGTGAATTATTTCCCCAAAAATCTGCTTGAGTGGGACGGGGATCAGGGACAGATTCCCACAAAGGATAAAAAATATATCTGGGTGGATACCTTTGCCCGGTGGCGGATCAGTGATCCTATCGTCTATTTCCAGACGGTGAAAGACGAATTTTCCGGGTTGAAAAGACTGGATGATATTATTGATCCGGCCATGCGCGATTTGATTTCAGCATATCCGCTTGTGGAAAGTGTAAGGAACACAGACCGCCCCATGGATACGTTTGATGCCATCCAGGGACAGGAGGCCACGGAAGGTGAAGAAACGCCTAAACGGATGGTTCGTTACCGTGTGGATTTGGGTCGGGCTGAAATTGCCCGTCAAATAGAAAAACAGGCCCGGGAAAAATTAGCGGATTTCGGCATTCAGGTCGTGGATGTTAAGATTAAGCGAATTAATTATATCGACAGTGTCCGCAGTTCTGTATATGGCCGGATGATTGCAGAAAGAAATCAAATTGCAGAAAAATTCAGGGCAGAAGGTCAAGGTGAGGCCAGCAATATCAGAGGTGAGAAAGAACGAGAGCTGCAGGTCATCAAATCCCAGGCGTATAAACAGGCCCAGGAAATAAAGGGTAACGCGGATGCCGAGGCGACTCGGGTCTATGCAGGTGCCTATGGCCAGGATCCCGAATTCTATGCGTTTGTGAAGACCATGGAGCTGTATAAAAATACGCTTGAAAAGAATAGTACCGTTATATTGTCAACGGATTCCGATTTGATGAAATATTTTAAGAAGAGTTCAGATTAAGAGATGTGGGATATGAGTATTGAGCTGAGTTGATACAACTCAATACTCCCCACGGGCATAGGAAAGAAAAAGGTGAATCCAGTTTCTTTAGAACCTATTTTTTCTTTCTTTGGTGCCTGGTTTTGGCAAGGAGCTTTCTATGTTTATGCTTACGCATTTTTTTTCTTCTTTTCTTTATAACGCTGCCCAAAAAAATCACCTCCTTTAAAATCAGTAAATTGTCATTTGATTTGTTAAATTTTGACTATAGCATAAATCTAAATCAAGTGTCCATTCTTTTGTTTTAAGGAGCAGGCGTGTAAATGATACGGTTTTTTAATGAGCGTGAGCTTGAGCAGGTGGCAACTGCATCGCTGCGGGCCGAGGAGATGGTATATAATTATTTTAAATTCTCCTCCTCCCAATGGCTTAAAAACAGATATGATATTAAAACCGCCAGGGATCTGGCCCCCCATGAACGGATAGAAGGCCCTTTTGCCCAGGTGCTTAAATATGAAGGCCGGCGGCAGGACCGTTCTTTAGGCTCTTCCGTCTTTAGTCTCTATCATGTCTGTATCCAGGACCCTGCGATTATTTCATTTGTTGCACAAAATTCTAAAATTTGCCTTGCCCCTTTTCTTTTGTACATCCTGGTCCATGAGCTTGTTCATGTGATGCGGTTTGTACGGTTTGAACATCGGTATGAAAACGCCTGTGAAGCAGAGGTGACCCTGGAAGAAGAAAAAAAAGTGCATGGGATTACCTATGATATTATTGCGCTCCAAGCAGTGTCCGGCATATCACAAGTTTTTGAATTTTATGCAAAATGGTATTAACAGAATTTAAGTGAACAGATTTTTAAAAATTTTAGGGCCTATCCTTGACAAGGAAAAAAGACTTATTATTTTAGTTTTGTTTTTCAAGCAAGGAGTCCCGCAAAAGAAGCGGTTTCAGCAATTTAGAGGAAGGAAAAACAAAAATGCCGGTTTACGAGTACCAATGCAGCGGGTGCGGTCATATAGAGGAAGTTTTTCAAAAAATTTCAGAGTCCCCCCTGGAAGTTTGTCCCAGGTGCAATGGTAAACTAAAAAAGATTGTTTCCCAAAGCACCTTTCATCTCAAAGGATCCGGATGGTATGTGACGGATTACGGAGGAGCCAACGCAGGTTCCAAGCCTAAAGAAGAGTCATCGTCAAAATCAGAAAAGTCAGCTTCTAAATCAGATTCCAAGTAAATAGCGATCTGTCTAACAAGTTGACTTAATTCAAAAATAAAATTTAATGCGCAACTTTTATAATTAAAGGAGAATTGTATCATGAGTTTCAGACCATTGAGCGACAGAATTCTTGTTGAACGTGTTGAAGAAAGTGAAAAAACCAAAGGCGGTATCATTATCCCGGACACCGCAAAAGAAAAACCTGCCGAAGGTAAAGTCGTTGCCACCGGTAACGGACGTATGGGCGAGGACGGAAAGCTTCTTCCCATGGACGTGAAAATTGGTGATCGCGTATTGTTCAGTAAATACGGCGGCACGGAAGTCAAAATTGAGGGAATTGATTATCTGATCATGCGCCAGGACGATGTTCTGGGTGTTGTTGACTAATATTTGCTAAAATCCTGAAACGCATTATTCAAAATGCTGGACCTAAGTTAATATATACTTCAATGTAATTTAAAGAATGTAATTTAAAGATTTTACGGAGATAAAATACAATGGCTAAAGAAATTAAGTACGATGCCAAAGCACGTGAAGCTATGCTCAAAGGTGTCCAGGCGCTTGCCGACGCAGTAACGGTTACCCTTGGTCCCAAGGGAAGAAATGTTGTTATTGATAAATCCTGGGGATCTCCCAATGTCACCAAAGACGGCGTAACCGTTGCCAAAGAGATTGACCTCGAAGATAAGTTTGAAAACATGGGTGCCCAGATGGTTAAAGAGGTGGCTTCAAAGACGTCTGATATGGCTGGTGACGGTACCACCACCGCCACGGTCCTTGCCCGGGCAATTTATGAAGAAGGCCAGCGTCTGGTCGTTGCCGGCAATAACCCCATGGGAATCAAAAGAGGTATTGACAAGGCCGTTGTAAAAATTGTTGAAAGCCTTGAAAAGCTTACCAAACCCACCAAAGATCAGAATGAAATCGCCCAGGTCGGTACCATTTCCGCCAACAATGATGAAACCATTGGTAACATCATTGCAGAAGCCATGGATAAAGTAGGCAAAGAAGGTGTTATCACCGTTGAAGAAGCCAAATCCATGGATACCACCCTTGATGTTGTTGAAGGTATGCAGTTTGACCGCGGATATCTTTCCCCCTATTTCGCAACTGATACCGAAAAAATGGTTGCTGCCCTGGAAAATCCTTTTGTCCTGATCTGCGAGAAAAAAGTATCTTCCATGAAAGATCTGCTTCCTGTGCTGGAAGAAATTGCAAAAACAGGTAAGCCCCTTGTTATCATTGCAGAAGATGTTGAAGGCGAAGCCCTGGCCACTCTGGTTGTTAATAAATTGCGCGGCACTTTGAATGTAGCGGCTGTTAAAGCGCCCGGTTTCGGTGACAGAAGAAAAGCCATGCTGGAAGATATTGCGATCCTCACCGGTGGTCAGGTTGTTTCCGAAGATATCGGTATCAAATTGGAAAATATTACCATTCAGGATCTTGGCCAGGCCAAGACCATCACCATTGACAAAGACAATACCACGATTGTTGACGGTGCCGGATCCAGAGAAGCCCTTGAAGGCCGCGTAAAACAACTTCGTGCACAGGCTGATGAAACTTCTTCTGATTATGACCGTGAGAAACTGCAGGAACGTCTGGCTAAACTGGTCGGTGGTGTGGCTGTAATTAATGTCGGTGCTGCCACTGAAACCGAAATGAAAGAAAAGAAAGCCCGCGTAGAAGATGCGTTGAATGCAACCCGTGCAGCTGTTGAGGAAGGCATTGTTCCCGGCGGCGGTGTCGCCCTGGTTAGATGCATTCCTGACCTTGATTCCCTTGATGTGGACGGTGAAGAAAAACTGGGGGTTAACGTGATTGCTAAGGCGATTGAGTGGCCCCTGCGTAAAATTGCCGACAACGCAGGTGTTGAAGGTTCTGTTGTCATCAATAAAGTTAAAGAGGCGAACGGTGCCTTTGGATACAATGCCAGAACCGATGTATATGAAGACCTTATTGAGGCCGGTGTTATTGATCCTAA
>DATFIL010000399.1:0-2999 GCA_035270145.1 Desulfobacter sp.
CATTGTATGTATAACATTTTGTGCATGAACAATAAATCAGATGGGGTCATGTTTATGGAAACCGGTGGGCACAAAAAGCGTGCCCACCCTACCACTGAAAAAGGATCAGCCAACCATCAGCATGATATAGTATTTGTATCAATATAGGTTTTAAATATTTTTTCATGGGAAATAAATTTTTCCCGGTCAGGGTCCTGGAGATAGGACCTGATGGCGTTGACCCGTTTAAGAATTTCGTGTTCAGCCCGTTTTCTCATAATTTTTTTGGTCTGGACAATATCTTCTTTCAGATTAGTCGTTTTCTCAACATCATAATATTTTTCCGTCTTGTATTTTATTCTCTTTTCAATTAAGTCTTCGCGCATCTTATTATGGGCCTCATCCAGGAACAGAACCTCGGGCATGAGGTCGGCAAAATGGGTTACGGCAATGATATCCTTGTCACGCTGCCAGTAGCCGATAAGAAATTCAGGCTCCAGATCCTGGTAATTCTGCAGCGGCATGTACATCCGCCGAAGATACAACAGCACTTTTTCCGTTTTTTTCCGGTGCCCGCCGATAATCACCGAACCGCCGATTTGGTCCTTTGTGACCCCTTTGGTCCAGGGGGCGCCGGTGATACCGAAGTCAATGCAAAGGGGGATCTGAAGCAAGACCGACATGGTGTTCAGGGCCAGGGCATATCCTGCGGACGGTCCACCAACGTTGTAAGATGCGGATAACAGCTGGTGGTGGATGGAATACCGCTGGAGAAAATCCCCGAACAGCCAGGGGATGCTGATATCCGGGCACAGGCTCTGGATATAGTTTTTCACCATGGTCAGGGCCTCCTGGGCCGACTGGTTGGTCATTTTCACGGCCATATCCATCTGGGCGGTCTCGGCCGAAGGCGTGGCCACGGCCCCGGTGACAATGATCGGAGCGTTTTCAACCCTGCCCGTCAGGCTGGTGGCAATGGGCAATAGCATGCCGCTCATCTCATTGGCGCCTACGCCAATAATAAAACCGACCTGGGGTTCCTGGCTCAACTCGGTCTCTAAGAATTCGTTGAGCTGGATGGATCCTTTGCGCACCGGGCTTTGGGAAATTTCCCTTCTGGCGGATTCCAGGTGAGCCACAACAATGGGATAATCCTCTTCCCGGGTGATATGATCCACATTTTCCAGAATCTTGTCGTAATCCTCCACAAAATTTTTTAGATCGTGTTTGATTTTGGATTTGATCAAAGGCGGAGCTTTAAGGGCATCAAGTATCCCTAACACGGTTTTAAAATTAAGTTTAACAAAATTATATTTTTCATCCCGGGTTGAGGATTTGAGATCCCGCAGTTTGCGCAACACTTTAAACTCGGTGCTGCAAAGCGCAATGGCCTTTTCCGTAAACGAGGTGTAGTCTGCCGGGGTATTGCAAATCCCCTGGGCTGTTTCTATTATTTTTTCCACCTCAAACCGGCGGGGGTGCGGCACATTTTCAAACTGCTTTTTGATTATTTCAAAAACATCCTTTTGCCGCATATGCCCTGATATATCGAGGGTCTTCAGCCTTTTAGACCGGATCAGGGCAGGGTCCAGGATATCCAGACGATTGGTGGTTAAGACGGTAAAGACCTTATTCAAGGGAATTTCACCGTCAATAATATTTAAAAATTTGTTGGTCAGGGCATCCGAAGGGTGGCCACCGGTAGCGCTTCGTTTGGGGGCAAGGGCATCGCCCTCGTCAAAAAAGATCACCGTGGGGGCGATCATTTTTGCAATATCATACACTTTTTCAAGGTTGGATACGGCGCCGTGTACAGGGCTTGACGGGTCCTGGAGCGCCGAGGGGCTTGTTGCAATATCATGGACATTGCTGTTGGAGGAAAGCCAGGTTCTGACCAGATAGGTTTTGCCCGATCCCGGCGGACCTGTGAGGACCACGCCCTTGTCTTCGCTGACGCCGTAATGAAAACAGTTATTGGCCATCTCAGAGAACTTATCCTTGATATCGCCCACATACGCCTCCCAGTCCAGCTTCCGATCCATCTGGTCAACCACCTTATCGTAAAGCTCTCCATACACATTTTTGGCCACCAGCTGGAAGGCCCTGCGGATCAAGACAGTATCATCTAAAAATGCCAGGACAAAATCCCCCTGGATGGAGATGATCGATTCAATGAGCTTTCGCACGTAGGCCGGGGTAATCTTCAGGCTTCTCTCCCTGAAAATGGCATAGATTTTATCTGCGGCATCATCCAGTTGTTCAGAATCCGGCTTAAACCTGGTGGGAATCTGGTAACGCCGGATCTCAAGGATGATGATTTTTTTTAAATTTTCCGGGTTCATCCAGTATTTTGAAATATCGATGATCACGCCTTTTTCAACAAATCTGCGGTAAATGGCAGTGTCAAACCGATGCGCCTGGTCACTGGTGGCAACAATAAAGCAGTCCCGTCTTCCGTCAATAATTTCATCCAGGATAATATTGGAGGTGTCAATCAGGGTCCTTTGCTGTTTTTCTACGCCGTCACTTCCGGTTCCGGACCCGGATTTTCCAAATGCCGAATGGGCCTCTTCAATGTGGCGGATTGACGTGACCCTGGGGTGACCCATGGCCCGCTTAAAATAATTGCCCGGTTCGCCTGAAAGGGCGGTCTGGTAATCATTGGGCGTGATAACGGACATATCTACTAAAATACCTAAATCTTCAAAATCCGTCAGATTATTCATGATCCGTTTTCTAAAAATCCGTTTAAGAATGGGAATTTTTGCCAGACGCAGGTAAAAGTCGGTTTTCTTCTTTTTTGCGATCTGCATGGCAAACTCAGGGTCCACATCCTCAAGCTGGGTGAACAGGCTGTATCCCCCTAAAATTTCGTTCCGCTTTTTTCGCCAGTCCACCATGGGAATCACTTCGTTTCTAAATACCACTTTTTCAAGCGCTTCTTTTGCCGTAGCGCTTTTCCCCGAACCCGAAGTCCCTTCAATGAGCATGATGGGGGCTTTAGGCACATCCGGATCTTC
>DATFIL010000400.1:0-2644 GCA_035270145.1 Desulfobacter sp.
AAATGGGTGAAAGATAAATGCACGGATGGGGTCTAAAAACGCCTTAAAAGCCTTATTTGGCCCCCAAAAGAGACCATTTGAGGTAGGACACGTATCACATTGGCCCGCGTAAATCGACATTTTATCCCCGGATATATCTGGCACATCACGCATCGGTGTCATAGCGGGTAGATGAATATAGAGCCGGTGCGGGAATGAAGCGATCTCAATTATTGGCAGAAGCGGCGGAGCAATACTTACAGGCACAAGCGTGAACTACCCAAAGCCATATTTTTTTACTTTGAGAAAATAAGACACCCCCACTACTGATTCAGTACCACCTGGTGTCCGTTGAGAAACAGTTTCTCTTCCCTGATGTGCATATCAAGGGATAAAAGGTCGCCTTTAATAACGAACAATCCGGTGGTCATTCCCGGTAACAGCGGTTCCGTCAGATTCGGGATACCGCCTGCAAGGGCATAGGGCAGGCTCAGTTGCGCATCCAGGTCAAAAAATGAAAACATCATGTCCGGCTGTATGGCAAAGATGAGAAGATTAGAAGGGGCCAGATCCTTTTTCAGACGAAGGTCCAGCTCCCCGGTCACCTTTCCCTCGGGCAGATCAATATCCAGGCCGGTGATTTCCATGCCCAGATCCTTTTTGAGCAAACCATTGAGCGCGGACATGAATTGTGGTGTGTTCCGGACCATTTCATCCTTTAAGATTTCCTGGAAATCACCGGGATTGCCGTCTGTTTTTTCAAGGCGTTGGCTTGCCTGGGTCATCATGTTTGAATACAGGCGCATGAACTGTTCAACGGAATCCGTATTCATCTGTTTCAGCTTAAGGGTGGCTGCCCAGTCCGACAAAGGCTCACCGCCCAGTTCAATGCGATCCACATGAAAATTGGTAGTCATGGTTATGGATGTTTTATCCTCGGACGCGCTTGTGTCAAAGTTGACGGTGAGGCCTGAGAGATCTACGGGATTTGATTTTTCATCATCTATTTTCAGCTGTTCCAGTGAACATGTATTTTTTCCGGCCCAGATCATGTCTGTGAGCTGGTACAGATCAGATGTAAACGTGACCGGTCCCACCACCAATTTACTGCCCTGGGACAATCCTTCCCACCGGCCTTTTGCACATAAGGTCTCAAACCCCTTGCCCGTGGAAACGTCAAGATCCAGGGCATGAACATGAACCATTTTTTTCTTATCTTCAATGGAAAAGGCGGTCACGTGTATTGTTGAACCCATGGTGCCTGTAAGGAAAAATCGGGTCTGGATGGACAAAGGGTCTTTGCCGTTCAGACGGGTGTTCACCCATTGCATGTACCAAGGATTTTCTTCAAGAGTTGTTTGTGACTTTACACTGAAAAAACCGTGTGTTCCCTGGTCTACCAGTACCAGTTGCGCCGTCTCGCTTCCGGGGAAACCATTGGGATTCTCAATGCACCACTTGACACGGGAAGAAAACAGGCGCCGGTCATATTCAAGGATTTTCATCCGAAAACCTGTTCCGGTTTTGGCTGTTTTGCTGTTATTCGCCTCAACAGCGGATTTAATCGTACGTTCCATGACGATGCCGTTGGCAATGGGCAGGCCGGCAGCACAGACAACCGCCAGGCAGATTAAAATGATCAATAATTTTTTCATACGTTTTCCTTTAAACAGGCTTTTAGACGGTCTTTCAGTCCGGACCGCCGCAATGCGGTCCTGTTATTGTCAAAGGCCGTTTTAAAGGCCCGGGTGGATCCCACAATAATGACAAGGAATTTTCCACGGGTCATGGCCGTATACAGCAGATTTCTCTGCAGAAGCGGGAAATGGGCCGTGGTCAGGGCAATGATAACCGCATCATATTCCGAGCCCTGGGATTTATGAACGGAGACCGCGTAGGCCAGGGTCAGTTCGTCCAGTTCCGGCAGGTCATAGGTAACGGTTCTGCCCTCGTAATCTACAAGCACCCGGCCAGTGGATTTATCCGCCTCGATCACCCGTCCAATATCCCCGTTGAACACCTCTTTGTCATAATTATTTTTCAGGTGCATAACCTTATCACCGGGTTTAAAGGTGTGACCATGGGACTCAATACCGCCGGGCGCATCATTTAAAACCGCCTGAAGGCGCTGGTTCAGGCTGATGGTGCCGGCCTCTCCTTTGTGCATGGGGGTGAGCACCTGGGTTTCCCGAATGTGGGGAAACGCCTTTGGAATTCTTTGGGCACACAGCTCACAGATGGTGTCAGCCACACGGGCCGGGGTGCTGGTTTCAATAAAATAAAATTGGGAGGGCTGGTCCGGGGTTGCCGATTTTATGTCCGGCATCTGCCCGTTTCGGATACTGTGGGCATGCATGACAATGGGGCTTTTTTGGGCCTGGCGGAAAATCCGGGTCAAAGCAAACACCGTTACCTGTGCCGAATCAATAATATCCGACAACACATTCCCCGGCCCTACGGAAGGCAGTTGAAACGTGTCCCCCACCAGAATCAGACCGGCTCCGGCCGGCAGGGCCTCGACCAGACGGTACATGAGATGGGTGTCCACCATGGAAACTTCATCCACCACCAGAAGGTCCAGATCCAAAGGATTGGTGAAGTCATGTTCAAAGGTCCCGGTGTTATGATTAAAGCCCAAAAGTTTGTGAAGGGTTTTGGCCCCTCG
>DATFIL010000401.1:0-2192 GCA_035270145.1 Desulfobacter sp.
AGGTATCCAATCTGTTCCATATTCTGGATGAAAATGCCATGGGCCTGATCCTGAACAAGGGTAATTTCATCCAGGTGCCCCGGGCCCAGGATACCAAAGGGGAGGCCCAGCTGGAGATCATTAAAAACTGTCTGGCAAAAAGTACCCAGCGCCGCCATGAACCCACTATCCCACATAAGATAGGCGACCGGTTCAAGGAGACCCTTGGCAAGCTGTCCGTTCTGGGCGGGGTCAATTCCCGGGTGTTCATCGGGCGGCGGTTTCCGGAACGGGAAGTGGTGGATGCGTTGCGAAGAACCGGGTTATGTACGTTTCTGATTAATGCGGAAAATCCGAGTTTCGACGACGACGATATACGGCACATGATCGCTTTGACCCATGCCGGGCAGGCCAGGTGTGAGTTCATGCGGTACGATCCTGTGATCGGCAAGTTGTATTCATTTTACCATGGGTGCTTCATGGAGCCTGACGACTGGGAGCGTTTTGACCGGGTACGGTTCTGGTTTGCCTTTTACGGGTCACACACAAAGGCTGTGGACAACCGCTTGACCATTGACTTGATCAATCGCCTGGCCCTGAATTTAGGTGATGAAATGGGCATTGTTCACGGTGGCGGTCCCGGATTGATGAAGGAAGCCAATGATCTGGCCCGCCGGCATAATATCATGAGCGTGGGCATCGCCATTGAGTTGGAAGGGGAAAACCAGGCCTCTTTAACCACCTGTGACGGATTGATTAAATATAATGAAGGCCAGCGCCTGTCCCGTCAGGATCATCTGCAGAAACTGAGCAATCTGCCTGTCATCAACACCGGTGGGTACGGCAGTGCCGAAGAGTTGAGCATCACCATCACATCCATGAAAATTCATGAAAATCCTCTGGCACCCATTATCCTTTTGGACCCGGATAATTTATGGGAAAACGCCAGAAAGCAGACCCAGAAAATTGCAGATAAACAATACGGACCCGCGTTCACCCCCCGCCTTGTGAAATCCTGTAAAAATGCAGCCCAGGCAGAAACCCATCTGATTAATTTTTTATCAGATCCGGATCTCTGGTATAAAAAGAATAAAATACCGGCCCAAAGTGTTGAAAAGGCAAGGAGCAAGTCGATAAGGATCCGGCGCGCCTTTTTATCCATCGACAATATGGAAGTGTTTAATTCCCCCAGTCCGCGTCTTTCATCAATAGCAGGAGATCAATACGATAAGGAGTCTGAATAAGATTATGACAGCAAAAACGCGTTTCAGGTACCTTGCCGGTTTTATGCTGGGACTTTTCGTGCTTTCAGGCAGTATTTCTCCGGCTCGTGCAGAATCGGTATGCGATCATGTTACCCTGGCGTGGTTACAAACCCAGGTGCCTGTGCCCAAAGATGCAAAACTGGTATTTAAAAAAGAGCAGGGCGTTCTTTGTGAGGCCGTACTCTCCGTTGAAGGCGGTCTTGCGCCGGTATATGCGGGCAAGGATTTCATTGTGGCCGGCCAACTATATAAAAACGGTGTATCCATTACCCGGATGACCATGTCCAGTCTGTCTGACCTTGCGGATGCTGAACGAAAAAAAGCCAGGGAAAAAAAGGCGAGGGCTGCTGAGATGCGTAACGTTTTTTTTAAAAGCCATGCCGCAGACCTGGCCGATCTGGTTTCTTTGAGTTTTGCGCCGGGCGGGTCGTCTGATAAGTTTATCTATGTTATTTCAGACCCGGCCTGCAGCCACTGCAGGTCCCTTCTTGATGGCCTGGAAGAGGTGGCTGCGGAAACGGGCCTTGCCCTGAAACTGATCATATATCCGATTCTTGGAGAAAAAAGCAAAACCATGACCGCCCATGTCATTTGCAAACACCTGGGCTATGGTGCATATAAAACCCTGAAAAGAAATGACACAGCAACAGGCTGTGAAAAGGCGAACCAACGTATAAACAAAACCTTTGATTTTTTCAAAAAGGCTGACCTCTTTTTTGTGCCTTTGGTGGTGGCCCAGGATGGTTCCTGGGTGGTGGAAGGCAATGATATATGCAGTGTACGTGAGCACCTGGGACTGGATCCGGGAACCGGTGAAAAAGGCGGCGGCTGTGAAACGGCCCGGGAAGATTAACTTTATTATAACCGGGAAGATTAACTTTATTATAAGTGGGGAAGTTTATCATGGAGAACCAAAGACGTTATCCGGGCAAGGCTCCGGAAACCATT
>DATFIL010000402.1:0-3306 GCA_035270145.1 Desulfobacter sp.
AATACCAGTCGATTAAACCCCTTATATCCATGCGTACCCATGACGATAATTTGCTCGTTTGTCTCGCCGGCATAATTTATAATTTTTTCTGCAATATCTCCAGAGAATACTTGTCCGTTAATAGTAGATACGCCCAAAGCATTGAATTTTTCCTTATGCTTTTCTATAAAGGTGTCCATCTGTTCTTTAGCAGAATCAAGCAACTCTTCTTTCAGCGAAAGTAGATTCGCCGGAGGCGTACGGAATGCTGTATAATCCTCAAAACCTTCAGCAACAAAAATAAAGTCAAGATCCGCTGAAAACTTTCCTGCAATACACGCAGCAGTACTGGCAATCATTTCGGTATTATCTGAAAAATCTATAGGGGCTACAATACGTTTAATATCTTCCATCAGCACTCCTTGTCTTTAGGGTTTACGACGCATTTTAATGATTAACACTTTTCATAAGATTAGTTTGCCGTATACATAACATAATTTGAGGCTGGGAATCTATATCAGAATATAAAAAAAATATTGCACAATTCAGATTAAGCGCCATTGGCCGAAAGCCCACAGCAAACCATGAATTTAGGATATAGGAAGGCGCTTCTTATCCCCAAAGCCGGTTGGGGCCATATTTCAGGCTCTTGATAATCTTTTTATTCTTTGTTATACTATATTGATAAAAATGAAAATATCTGCCGCCTGGTATGATTTTTGTTTGAGCGGCACATCTTATCAGACATTAATTTCGGAGAAATCCATGCACCGTGAAAATTATATGAATGCCCTTCGGGAAGATATCGTGGAGACCATAACTAATCATCTGACTCCGATGGCCAAGCGGTATGGTTACAGCGATATACCTCTGGAGACCAATGTAAAATGGCGTCCCATGGTGCTGGTCATCGGCAATTATTCATCCGGTAAATCTTCCCTGATCAATGAATTTCTGGGGGCAAAGATTCAGGACACAGGCCAGGCCCCGACAGATGATTCATTCACCGTACTGACCTATGATGATTCCGTGCCGGAAACAGAAGGCATACAGCTGGTGGAACAGCGAGACGGCAAGTCCCTGCTTAATGATCCTGAATACCCCTTTTCCACCCTTCGTAAACACGGCCAGCGCTTTGCAGCCCATTTTCAAATGAAAAGCATCAACTCGCCTTTTTTGAAAAATCTGGCCATCATTGATACCCCCGGTATGCTTGACAGCATTTCCGAGCGGGACCGGGGATATGATTATCAGGAGGTTCTCGGCGATCTGGCCCAGAAAGCCGGACTGGTGCTGGTTCTGTTTGACGCCCACAAGGCCGGAACCGTGCGGGAGGCCTATAAAAGCATTCGGGAGACCCTGACCACCCATACCTATGAAGACCGGATCATTTTTGTGCTCAACCGTATTGATGAATGCACCACTTTTAATGATTTGCTGCGGGTTTATGGAACCCTGTGCTGGAATCTGTCCCAGATTACCGGACGAAAGGATATTCCCATGATCCGGATGACCTATTCGTCCAATGTAGCTCCCATCAACAAGGATCCAGCATCTGCGCCCTCGTTTCTCCCCCTTCTTGAAAATCAGCGGGAGGATCTGAAACAGACCATTTTACAGACCCCCTTACGCAGACTGGATCATCTGGCCACTTATCTGGAGACTCACGGGGAACGCCTGGCCCATTATTTAGAAGCGCTTCAGGCCTTTGGCCTGCAACTTCAAAATTTTCGCATAAAAAAAATGTCTATCGGGTTTTTGATCAGCCTTCTGGGGGGAAGCCTGATTGCCGGTATCATGATGTTCATGGGCTTAATGGCCGATCCCACTGTCCTGTTGACTGTGGGCGGTGTCTGTGCGGGTCTGATTATGATTTTATGGCTGGCATTTTTCCAGAAAAAACTGGAACAAAAATTCCGCACCACCCGGCTGGAAAATCTTGATACGCTCACCCCTGTTGCCGACCAGACCCGCAAAGACAGTTGGAGCGCTATCCGGGATCTGGTGGATCAGCATCTGAAAAAAAATGAAGGCGACCATGACTATAGCAATTATGACCTCAAAATGGATCTGTTTGAGATCCGGCAGGTCAATAATGAAGCCACCCAGAAGATTCGGGAGGCATTGAGCGAGTTTCGAGGCATGTCTGATGATGATTTGGAAGAATGGAGAAAAGACAGGTTGGCCCGTAAAGTCTATGAAAAGAAAAAAAAGGAAGAGGCCGATGCTGAAACTCTGGAAGCGGGTATACGGCATATGTACTAATCAAAGAAGAAGCAGCGATGAAAAATTTCCTTGCTCCGGAAGAATTGGCCCCAACCCTGGTGTCCTGGGGAACAAACAAAACCCATAAATCAATTTTACAGCTTCTTCTACTTGGCTTTCTGGCAGGAGCCTATATCGGTTTTGCTGCCCACCTGGCAACTGTCGTTGGAACCGGTGCATTTAGTTGGATTGGGTTAAAAAAGTTTTTCATCGGTGCCGTCTTCAGCGTTGGCTTGATGCTGGTTGTCATCCCAGGCTCAGAGCTTTGGACAGGTAACACCATGATGACCATGGCCCTGCTCGACAGAAAAATCACCTTGATCCAGATGGTGCGTAACTGGTTCTGGGTCTATCTTGGTAATTTGCTGGGAGCGGTCTTTCTGGCCTGGATGATCGTTTCTCAAACCGGCCTTATGGACGGTATTTTTGGCGCCACCGCCTTGCAGATAGCCATGGCCAAAGTAACCACGGAAGTTGCCGGCAGCAGCCATAACCTCGCCTACTTCTTCCGTGCTGTCGGTTGTAACTGGCTTGTCTGTCTGGCGGTATTACTGGCCATTTCCGCCCAGGAAATCAGTGGCAAGATTCTGGGGATTTTTTTTCCAATCATGGCCTTTGTGGCAGCAGGTTTTGAACACGCCATCGCCAACATGTATTTCATCCCCGCAGGAATCTTCAGCAAACAGTTGCAATTCGCTGTCACAGCCTCAGCCATTGACGCTGCATTACTGAGCAATCTCAATTGGTCTAGCATGTGGCATAGTAACCTGATTGCCGTTACCCTGGGAAATTTTATCGGCGGTGGATTTTTCGTTGGCGTTGTCTACTGGCTGGTGTATCTTCGTAA
The DNA here is from genome assembly GCA_035270145.1 of Desulfobacter sp. Taxonomy (GTDB): domain Bacteria; phylum Desulfobacterota; class Desulfobacteria; order Desulfobacterales; family Desulfobacteraceae; genus Desulfobacter. The sequence goes on from DATFIL010000402.1 coordinate 3,092, forward strand.
AGAAAATTCCCGATAGTTCAAGCGTTGTAGGTTTTTTCCTTATACAGCGCTCCATCTCTTCACCTACAAACCAATCGGTCATCAACGGACATGAAAATCAGTCTTCTGCGGATTGTTTTATCTCCATTTTTTACATAGTTTCCATCCAACGAATGTCGTTCACTTATTTTTGAGATATTTGGTTTTCTCTATGCGTAAACAAATGGGGGGACATC
>DATFIL010000403.1:0-3591 GCA_035270145.1 Desulfobacter sp.
GTTACCGATGAAAACATCCTCAAGCATTACGGTGCATCCTTCCCTGCCGGCCATGTGATCACCATCGGTACCGGGGAAAAGATCAAAACCCTTGCTACGGTGGAATATATCCTGCGGGAAATGATTAAGGCCGGGTGCGACAGGTCAAGTTTTTTGCTGGCTATCGGCGGGGGCATTGTCTGTGACATTGCCGGCTTTGTTGCATCTGTTTTTCTAAGGGGCATCCGTTTCGGCTTTGTTTCCACCTCTCTTCTTTCCCAGGTAGATGCCAGCGTCGGAGGCAAAAACGGGGTCAATCTGGACGCCTTTAAAAATATGGTGGGGGTGTTCAACCAGCCCCGGTTTGTTCTATGTGACATCGACATGCTGTCCAGCCTGCCGAACAGGGAAATCTCCAACGGTCTGGCCGAGATTGTCAAACATGGACTGATCAAGGATCACGCCCTTCTGGCGTTTATCGAAAACAACCGGGATAAAGCCCTGGCCCTGGACCGGGAAACGGTTTTCCGGATGGTTGCGGATTCGGTGGCCATTAAATCCCGCGTGGTCCAGGCAGACGAACGGGAGGCCGGGGAGCGCCGTAAGCTTAACTTCGGCCACACCATCGGACATGCGTTTGAGAAACTGAACCCCTGCGGCCATGGCCGTGCGGTTGCCGCAGGGATGGTCGCAGCAGCACAGTTTTCCCAACAAAAAGGGTATATCAATCAAGGCGATGTGGACCGAATCAAGGCGTTGCTTTCAGGGCTTGGGCTGCCTGTTGCCTTTGACGTCCCCCCGGAACAAATCATTGAGGCGGCATCCAGGGATAAGAAAAAACAAGGCAATCATCTCTTTTTTGTTTTTCTTGGGCAAATCGGACAGGCCCGGGTGGAGGATATAAGCTATGATGACCTGAATGCGTTTATTCGTGGCTATTTTGTCTGATATTCGGTATTATAAATAAAATTTAAAGAATTTAAGGAGATTCGAATTATGGCAAGTTTGAAAGGAACCAGAACGGAAAAAAACCTGCTCACCGCATTTGCCGGTGAATCCCAGGCAAGAATGCGCTACACCTATTTTGCCAGCCAGGCGAAAAAGGATGGCTATGTCCAGATTTCTGAAATTTTTGCCGAAACCGCCGACCAGGAAAAAGAGCATGCAAAACGCTTTTTTAAATTTCTTGAAGGCGGAGAGGTCGAGATTTCCGGCACCTTTCCTGCCGGTGTCATTGGAACCACGCTGGAAAACCTCAAAGCGGCTGCGGCCGGAGAACATGAAGAGTGGTCCCATATGTATCCGGAATTTGCCGATATTGCCAGGGAAGAGGGCTTTGATGCCATTGCCACGGTTTTTGACATGGTAGCGGTTGCTGAAAAACAGCATGAAAAAAGATACAATGACCTGGCAGGCAATATTGAGGCGGGCACGGTTTTCAAAAAAGATGCGCCGATCACCTGGCGGTGCCGGAACTGCGGTTATCTGCATGAAGGAACGGAAGCGATTGACATGTGCCCGGCCTGCGCCCATCCCCAGGCGCATTTTGAGGTTCTTTGTGAAAACTGGTAATCGAAATTTTTTAAAGGGATGCGCTTTGTTCTTTTGTTAAACAGGAGGCATCCCTTTTCAATAGGAATACTTATTTTTGGCGTCGAAAATTGACAAAATCCGATTATGAACTTATAGTTGCGGTAATTCTAACCTAAAAAAACAGGAAATAATTATGGCGGAAAATGTTATTCATCTCAATGACGAAGACTTCGACGAATTATTAAAAACTTCTGAAAAGCCGATTCTGGTAGATTTCTGGGCACCCTGGTGTGGTCCGTGCAAAGCCACAGAGCCAATCATTGAAGCATTGGCCAGTGAATTTGGTGATCAAATGACCTTTACCAAGGTCAACGTGGATGATAACCCGATAAGCCCCAGTAAACACAATGTACAAGCCATTCCAACCCTCCTTTTTATAAAAGATGGAGCGGTTGTCAATCAGATTACCGGCATGGTGGCAAAGGAAAAACTTGAAGAGGCCATCAAAAGCGTTCTTTAAGGAGATTTCCAATGAGTGAATATGATCTGGTGATCATCGGTGCCGGGCCGGGCGGTCTGACCGCAGGACTGTATGCGGCCCGGGCTCGAATGAATGTTTTACTGATTGAAAAAGCGGCGCCCGGCGGTCAGGTCCTTGTAACCGACTGGATTGAAAATTATCCTGGGTTTCCCGAAGGTATTTCCGGGTTTGACCTGGCCGAAAAAATAAAAGACCAGGCGTTGACTCTGGGGTTGGATATTGAAACCGCAGAGGTTCAAGGCCTTGATCTTTCCGGAAAGATTAAGGAAGTTATTCTCAAGGAAAAACGCATTCAAACCAAATCCGTGATCATTGCCTCGGGAGCATCGCCCAAGAAACTTGGGGTTGGCGAAGACAAGTTCATGGGTAAAGGGGTATCCTTTTGCGGTACCTGTGACGGGCCTTTTTTCAAAGATAAAGTAGTGGTCGCAGTGGGCGGCGGGGATACCGCGATCCAGGAATCCATATTTCTCACCCGGTTTGCTAAAAAAGTGTATATCGTCCATCGCAGGGATGAATTACGGGCCACCAAGATTCTTCAGGAAAGAGCGTTTGCCAACGACAAAATTGAATTCCTATGGGATAGTGTCGTGACGGGAATGGATGGATTTTTCGGCGTTGAAAAAATTCATTTAAAAAACTTGAAAACCGGCGATAAGTCCGAAATCGAGGCGAACGGCTGCTTTATCTGGATCGGAATTCTGCCCAACACCGAATTTATAAAAGGTGTTGTGAAGACCGATGAAAGTGGTTTTATTCTTGTGGACACCCAAATGCAGACGAACGTACCCGGTGTGTTCGCTATTGGCGATGTCAGGGATACGCCTTTGCGGCAGATTGCAACGGCTGTGGGAGATGGTGCTGTGGCTGCGTTTTGTGCAGAGCACTATGTAGAGAACTTATAAGATGAAAAAAATTCTCATTGCAGGATTGGTCTTGCTTTTACTGTCAGGGTGTTCCCTGTTTGAAGAAAAACACCAGATGAACAAAAACGCCCAGCAGCTGGCAGCTGAAGGTGCTGCGTCATTTATGAATGAGGATTACAAGGATGCGATCAAGGCGTATATGGATCTGAAAGACTGGTACCCTTTCAGTAAATATGCCATTCTGGCGGAACTAAAAATTGCCGATGCGCATTTCCAGCTTGGGGAATATCCCGAGGCGATTGCTGCCTATGAAAGCTTTGAAAAAATGCATCCTAAAAATGAGGCTGTGCCATATATTATCAATCAGATCGCCATGTGTTGGTTCAATCAAATAGACACCATAGACAGGGATGCAACACCTTCAAAGAAGGCGATGGCTGAGTTTGAAAGGCTGATCCGGTTGTTCCCGGAAAATGAGTACAGCCAGAAGGCTTTAGCGCATATAGATGCCTGCATTGATAATATAGCCAGCCATGAGTTATATATCGCCAATTTTTATAATAAAACAAAAAAATACAAGGCTGCGCTGAAACGTTACCAGTATATTGTGGAAAACTATGCCGGGACCGATCAAAGTCAAATCGCCCTTGGAAAAATTCCCGAGGTGTCTGA
>DATFIL010000404.1:0-5486 GCA_035270145.1 Desulfobacter sp.
CGCCGAAGCACAAAATTATAATCATGTCAATACAACAAGCATAACCTTAGGATTATAGCCACAATGAACATACAAATCAAGAATTATTTATTTTGTTCCTAAATAGTGCTTGACCCACAACAAAGCCGAAATGCAGCTTAACAACTTATTGGGGCGTTCATAGCGCCAGACTCACCCCCCCCAACTTACGCCATTGATCAAGCGTATATGACTCCAGAAGGCTGTCTTTCCAGTATAAGTTAGTCTCTTTATTAAAAAAATTATGAAAAAGATCAAGGCTTTTTTTACGCAGCACATGGGGAACGATCGTAACTTGCGCCTCTCTATATAGAGGCGTCAGATGCTGTCTGTCCAGGCCGGTCCCTCCTCCCATTACATCTTCATAGGCAAATACCAGGGTCCGGATACCGGCCAAAATAATTGCGGCAAAGCACATCAGACAGGGCTCCATGGTACAGAACAGCACAGCCCGTTCCGGGATAAACCGGACATTCGAAGATTCAAGGGCCTTAAGCGCACGTATTTCGGCGTGGTCAATTTCACTGAAAAAAGAGAGATCCCCCGACGTACCGCTCCTGGCACCCGAGGCAATTACCTGATCATCTTGAACAATCACACACCCAACAGGAAACTGCCCATGCTCAAAGGCTTTACGGGCCTCTTGAAGGGCTTGTTCCATAAAAAAAGAATAATCCAAAACACTCCTTTTCTTGATTTTTTTATTAAAAGCTGTATTTATTTTTATTTTTATTTTATTTCAATACTATTTTGATGAATACACTAAACGCAAAAATAAAACAAAATCCCAGTATCCGGGAAACCTTCCAGCAACGGGAGCACAAATTCCTGTCAAGATACGGCACCCCCAGTACCAGCAGTGAACGCCAACACCCTGAACTTGCCCCCGGCAAAATCAGAACCCCCTTTCAGCTGGACCGAGACCGAATTGTATACTCCAATGCCTTCAGGCGTTTGAAATACAAAACGCAGGTTTTTCTATCGCCGTTAGGAGACCATTACCGGACCCGGCTTACCCACACCCTTGAGGTTTCTGAAACGGCAAGGAATATTGCCCGGGCTATGCGCCTGAACGAGGATCTTGCTGAAGCGGTTGCCCTTGGCCATGATTTAGGACATACGCCTTTTGGCCATGCCGGAGAAACGGCCCTGATACAGATACACGCCTCCGGTTTTAGCCATGCCGATCAAAGTTTAAGGGTGGTAGATGTACTGGAAAACAGAGGAAAAGGCCTGAATCTTACCACCCAGGTCAGAGATGGTATTCTTAAACATTCCAAGGGATTCGGCAATATTATTCCGGCTACGCCCGGTCAAACCGCGTCCACGATTGAAGGGCGGATCGTACGCGTTGCCGACATCATTGCCTACCTGAACCATGACCTTGATGATGCGTTGCGGGGTAAGGTAATCTCCAGGGATGAAGTGCCTGACATCTGCACCCGAAAGCTTGGCACAACCCACTCCGCCCGCGCATCTACAATGATGGAGCAGTTGATTTACAACAGCGGGCCAAAAAATGGAGAAATCATTTTAAGCATGGGTGAGGAAACCATGGAAGCCATGATGGTCCTAAGAAAATTTCTTTATGAAAATGTGTATCGCGCCCCGGCGGTTCATGGAGAATTTGTGAAGGCAAAAAAAGTAATTATCGGTCTTTACAATTACTTCATGGAGAATCCCGACGAGATGCAAAAAGAACTGGAAAAAATGGAAATGGCCCCATGGGATTCGACAAAAAACAAACTGAAACGCTCGGTGTGTGATGTCATTGCCTCCATGACAGACCGGTATGCACTTAAATTGTACGCGCAACTGTTTTTTCCTAACCCACTGGTATAAGTTTTATGACAAATATCCCGGAATATTTTTCACCCCTGGTCCAGCTTTACCAAAATATGGATAAAACATGGAATCAGGTTGCACAACAATATGGATTTCGATGCAACGGCTGTAAAGACAACTGCTGTCTGTCTCTTTTTTTTCACCACACCCATGCAGAAGCATCTTTTCTGGAATTTGGATTGCAGACATTACCCCGTAAAGACCAGAAGCATGTGTTAGCGCTTAGCCATGACTACTGCCGGCAAACATTTTCCGGCACTGCAAAAAATCACAACCAGCCGGCATCCCAAAAAATCCCCTGCCCCCTGCTCAAAAATAACAGGTGCAGTCTTTACAACTTTCGGCCAATGATCTGCCGATTGCACGGACTGCCCCATGAGCTTCACAAACCCGGATTTAATGTTATTAAAGGACCGGGCTGCGATGCCGGAAAATTTGACAGCCGTGAATATATTCCTTTTGACCGGACCCCGTTTTATAAACAAATGGCTGTCATAGAAATGAATTTCAGGCAGCTGACAGGGAAAACCGGAAAAATAAAAAAAACCATTGCCCAAATTTTTATAGATTCAGTATCTTTGGAGAAAATCTAATGTCAAGCGGTCTATATATCACCGCCACCCAGGCGGGCGCCGGCAAATCAGCCATTGCGTTAGGCGTAATGGAAATGCTTTTTCGAAAACTGAACTGCGTGGGTTTTTTCAGACCCATCATCACCCAAGATCCTGGAGAAGCCTGGGATTCGGATATTGAACTGATGTCCGGCCAGTACAACCTTGATCGGCCCTATGACACCATGTACGGTGTCACCCAGAATGAAGCAGATCAGCTGTTAAGCCATGGAAAAAAAGATGAGCTGCTTGAAAGAATCATCGAAAAATACAATAATGCCAGGGAAAAATGCAGATTTATCCTTTGCGAGGGAACAGATTTCGTTTCGTCCACCACCGGTGTGGAATTCGACATCAATACCAGTATCATCCAGAACCTGAACTGCCCCGTACTCCTGGTGGCGGATGCCTACAATAAATCCATGGAAGAGGCCGCCACGCTTACCGGTATGACCTTAGATTCCCTGGAAAGCAAGGGGTGCCATATTCTAGGCACCATAATCAACCGGGTGACGCCTGCCGACCATTCCGGCATCATTGATTTCTTTAAAAAAACCGGATTATTCCCTGATCAATTGATATATGCGGTTCCCGAAGAAGAGACACTGGCCAACCCGACTATTACAGAGGTTGCAAGTGCACTGGGCGCAAAAGTACTTCTTGGAAACAACCAACTCTATCGCCATGCCCGGGGGTTTACCGTTGCAGCCATGCAGTTAACCAACATGTTAAGCAGAATTGACCACGGCACCCTGATCATCACTCCGGGAGACCGGGTTGATGTGATTGTGGGGTGTATGGCGGCCCTCTCTTCGGATTCCATCGAAAATGTTTCCGGTATAATTCTTACCGGTGGGCTTGTGCCCGAAGGCCCGGTATGGGAACTTATCAAGGGCATTCCTGATGCCGTACCCATACTCAGCGTCACTGAGAACACCTTTCCAACTGCAGTCCGCGTAGAAAAAATTCAAGGCAGAATTTCCCCGTATGATGAAAGAAAAATTATCCGGACCCTTGCGCTATTTGAACAGCACGTGGACATCGACCGGATGATGGAAAAAGTTATCACCACGGATTCCACCATCATGACACCGAAAATGTTCGAATATGAACTTATCCGCAAAGCACGGATATTCAAAAAACGAATTGTTCTGCCCGAAGGAGACGAAGAACGCATATTACGCGCCGTGGAAACCATTCTACGGCGAGGAATTGCTGACATCACCCTTCTTGGTGATGAAAAAAAGATCCGTCATAAAATCAACACACTTGGCCTGCGCATGGAGGGGTTTGAAATCATCAATCCCGGGCAGTCCGAACGGCTTGAGATGTATGCCCGGGTCTATTGCGAGTTAAGAAAACATAAAGGCATGACCATTGAAAATGCCCGGGACCGGGTGACGGACGTCAACTATTTCGGCACCATGATGGTACACATGGGTGATGTGAACGGCATGGTATCAGGTTCCGTCCACAGTACAGCCGCCACCATTATTCCCTCTTTTGAAATCATCAAGGCCAAAAATCCCCAGACCCCGGTATCCGGACTGTTTTTTATGTGCCTGCCACACAAGGTCCTGGCCTACGGCGACTGCGCGATCAATCCGGATCCCAATGCGGAGCAGCTTGCAGAGATTGCCATTACCTCAGCCGAAACCGTAAAAATGTTCGACATTGAACCAAGAATCGCCATGCTCTCATATTCCACGGGCACCTCGGGCAAAGGCAAGGATGTTGAAAAGGTCAGGGAAGCCACCAGGATCGTCCAGAAAAAACGCCCGGACCTGCTCATTGAAGGCCCTATCCAGTATGATGCAGCCATAGAACCGGATGTCGCAAAGACCAAAATGCCGAACTCTCCTGTGGCCGGCAAAGCCACGGTTTTTATTTTTCCGGATCTCAATACAGGGAACAATACGTACAAGGCTGTGCAGCGCTCCTCGAATGCCGTGGCCATTGGCCCGACCCTGCAGGGTTTAAACAAGCCCGTGAATGACTTAAGCCGGGGATGTCTTGTGACGGACATTATCAACACAGTGGCCATCACAGCCATCCAGGCTGCCGAGCAGGATTGGAAAAGTAAAAGTTAATGGGTATGGGCCTGATGCTCGTACACGGCCTTATAACGCTCCTTTGTATAATAGAGAAACTCCTGAAGAACAGATGAAAAATATTTATTTTTATGCCAGATGGTATAAAAAGAACGGGAAAATTTAAAATCTTTTATTTTAAGACGAAACAACTGGCCGGACAACAGCTCGTTCATTACTGAAATTCTGGACAGGCAACTTACCGCCCCCTTGTTTCCAAGCACCGATTTCACAGCTTCCGTATGGCCCACTTCAAGAAAGGGCTTAAATCGTTTTTTGTACTTTTCGATATGATAAAGAAAGACCTCCCGGGTACCGGATCCCTCCTCCCGGAGAATCCAGCGTTTTGATAAAAGCTCGTCCATGCGGTAATCTTCGTCACGAACAAGATCCGGATCTCCCGTCACCACATAAAGTTCATCAAGGCCAAGCACCTCCCGCTCAATCTCGGTGCTGTTGTAGTCTGCTTCAACGAACCCGATATCCACATCACCGTCTTCAATAAGCTTGCCGATCTCTATGGTATTGCCGGTTATTTTTTCCACATGGACCCCTTCATACAGCTCGGCAAATTCATAAATAATCTGGGGAAGGATATAATTGGCAATGGAGGAACTGGCACCGACCTTGATATCTCCCACCAGATCCTGATCCCTGAACATGCACTCGCTTTCCCGCAGGCCAAAAACAAGGGGTTCCACCATCCTGAAAAAATAGCGCCCGTTTTCATTGACCACCAGCCTTTTGTGGATACGGTCGAACAATAGTTTTCCCAGAGTCTCTTCAAGGGATTTTATGGACATGGATACTGCCGACTGGGTCAAATCGAAATCCTTGGCCACCTGACTTAAATGGGGTGTCTTCACAAGCGCAAGAAATAGTTCAAGTTGCCTTAATGTCAATCGCATACCTCCGTAGACCT
>DATFIL010000405.1:0-8160 GCA_035270145.1 Desulfobacter sp.
ATATTGTATTTCATGGCCAGAATAAATTCATGGATCAAATCACCGGCATGGGCACCCACAATCGTCACCCCCAGAATCCTGTCTTTTCTGGGGACGGTCAACACCTTGACAAATCCATGGGCTTCGGCGTCGGCAATGGCCCGGTCCAGATCTTCAATGTTGTAACGGGTAACCTCATACGCGACGTTGGCGGCAAGGCAATCGGTTTCGTTCTTCCCCACCCGGGCCACTTCGGGATCGGTAAAGGTGGACCAGGGAATCACCCGGTAGTCGGCCTTGAATTTTTTAAAGCCGCCGAACAAGGCGTTTACACAAGCATACCAGGCCTGATGGGAGGCCACATGGGTGAATTGATAAGGCCCTGCCACATCACCGGCGGCATAAATATTGGGGATGGAGGTCTGCAGCCATTCATTGGTTTTAATGGTGCCGTTAGGGTTCAGTGCCACCCCCAGTTTTTTCAGACCAAAGCCCCTGGTATTGGCCACGCGGCCTACGGCAAAAAGGATCGCGTCAAACGCAACAACCACGTCCTCTTGGTCTGAATTCCGGGTGCAGATCAAGGTTTTGTGGTCCCCGTCCACCCGTATTTCCTTTGTCTTATGCCCGGTAAGAACCCGGATGCCCTCTTTGGTGAAAATCTCTTTGATAAAATCCGCCACATCCTCATCCTCCCGGCCCATGATCCGGGGCGCCCGGCCCACCTGGGTCACCTGGGCGCCCAGACGGACAAAGGCCTGGCTGAGCTCGCACCCGATAGGGCCGCCGCCCACCACCACCAGACGCCGGGGCAGTTGCCGCAAGGACCAGACCGTGTCAGAGGTCAGATACGCCACCTGGTCCAAACCGGGGATGGAGGGAATTCTGGGTCCGGCCCCCGTGGCCACAACAATGCTGCGGGTGGTTATGGTTTTACCGTTTACTTCAATTTCATATGGGGAGATAATTTGAGCCTCTCCTGAAATGCAGTCAACCCCCAGTTCGGTATACCGTTCCACAGAATCATTGGGCGCTATTTTTTTTATGATGTTTTCCACCCGCGCCATCACGTCACTAAATTGAAAGTCAACCCGGGTACGTTCAAAACCAAACTCCTTTGCCCGTTTGGCATAGGAAAGCATTTTTGCGCTGCGGATCAATGATTTGCTGGGTACACACCCGGTGTTCAGGCAGTCTCCCCCCATCTTGTCTTTTTCAATCAATGCCACACCGGCCTTCACAGCAGCGGCGATATAAGCGGTCACAAGACCTGCGGAACCGGCACCGATGACCACCAGGTTATAGTCAAATCGAGAAGGTTTGTGAAATTTTGCCATGACCCGCCGGTTCTTTAAAAAGTTGGTAAACGCCCTTGCGATCCAGGGGAAAACGCCCAAAAGGGCAAAGGAGGCGATCAAAGTGGGGGAAAGAATTCCGGATGGGGTTTTGACCTGGGCCAACTGGGTGCCGGCATTGATGTAGACAAGGGTGCCGGGAAGCATGCCCACCTGGCTGACAATATAAAACATGCCCGTCTTAATGGGGGTAAGCCCCATGACCACATTGATGACGAAAAAAGGAAATACCGGTACCAGACGCAGGGTGAACAGATAAAACGGCCCGTTATTTTCAATCCCTGCATTAATTTTTCGCAACCGGTCGGCAAATCGATCCTGGATATAGTCCTTTAACAGGAATCGCGCCGCAAGAAATGCCAGGGTGGCACCGATGCTGCTGGCAAAGGAGACAATAACCGTGCCTGCCGGCAGACCAAACAAGGCGCCGCCTGCCAGGGTCATCACGGCTGCACCCGGAAGTGACAGCCCTGTTATAATGATATATGCCCCAGCATAGATGACAATGGTCAGAAAGGTGTTTGCGGCATAAAACTTCTCCAAGGAGGCTTGTTGGGCTTTAAGGTTTTCAAAAGAAACCTGATGGTGAAGGTCCAAGGCAAAAAACAAAACAAAGCCCAGGATAAAGAGTCCAATAATAAGTACTTTAATGACCCTGCTATTCATAAAATTCCTCTTCCCCGGAAAAAGCCTTGAAATGGTAGAACTCGATCATCGAACTAAAGCGTTTCATATTTAGAATTGCTGTTGTCTGTAAATTTTTGTTGAAACGATAGCATTTACCGTTTAAGCTGTAAATGCTGTTTTGTAATTTTCAAACAGTTTCTAAAACTCGATCATCGAGTAAAAGGAGACCAATAATGAGGCCCAGACGTTTCGTAAAATTTTTTGTCAATGTACTGGTGGTTTTAGGCCTGATGTCAGGCGGTTTCTCCTATGCTGATAACAAATTGGATTCAAAAGATATGTCCAGAGACATGGCCGTGGAAAACATTATGGAAGACGGGCCGGCAGTGGCGACGTTTGCAGGGGGCTGTTTCTGGTGTACGGAGTCTGACTTTGAACAGGTGGCGGGCGTTAAAGAGGCCGTGTCCGGATATACCGGCGGACATGTTCGTCATCCGTCCTATTCGGAAGTCTCAGGCGGCACCACCGGTCATGCCGAAGCAGTCCAGGTCTATTATGATCCCGAAGTGGTTGCTTACGCGCATTTACTGGATGTCTTCTGGCGCCATATCAATCCCACGGACCCGGGCGGACAGTTCGTGGACAGGGGGAATCAGTACCGGTCGGAAATCTTCTACCACAACGACACCCAGAAACGCCTGGCCCAGGCGTCCAAAAAGAAACTGGAAAAATCAATGGTCTTTGATGCGCCCATTGTGACCCCCATCACCCGGTTCGTTGAATTTTATCCGGCTGAAAAATATCACCAGGACTATTACAAGCGCAATTCCAAACGTTACAAGTTTTACCGGTGGAGATCCGGTCGGGACCAATTTATCGAAAAGGCCTGGCAGAACCATCCCCCCATGGACAAACGGATGGGCAAGGGTTCCGACACGATGAAGAGCCATACAATACCCCCGGAAAAGGAGGAAGACATGATGAAAAAACAAGGCCATACGACTGATATGGGCGGCGACATGGAAAAAACATCCTGGAAGCGGCCCCATGACAGTGAAATCCGGTCAAAACTGACACCGGTTCAGTACAAAATCACTCAGAAAAACGGCACCGAGCCGCCTTTTCAGAATGAATACTGGGACAATAAGGCCCAGGGCATCTATGTTGACGTCGTGTCCGGCGAGCCCTTGTTCAGCTCCAAAGACAAATTCAAATCCGGTACGGGATGGCCCAGTTTCACCCGTCCCCTGGAACCGGACAACATTATTGAAAAAAAGGATGTAAGCCTGTTCATGGTCCGCATCGAGGTGCGCAGCCGGTATGCCGACTCCCACCTGGGCCATGTGTTTGACGACGGACCTGCCCCCACGGGACTGCGGTACTGCATCAATTCCGCTGCTCTCAGGTTTATCCCCAAGGAAAACCTTGAGGCTGAAGGATACGGGCAATATGCCTCTTTATTCTAAAGCTACTCTTTGATCTGTCGTTTCCAGATTTGGGGAATCCATTTTGACATTATGAAACATTTTCCATTTAAAGTTGTTGTATTCTGCCTGCTCATCACCCCGATTCTGTATATGATTACCCTTTCGGGCTGCCGTGATTATCTGGAAAAAAAATATCTTCGAAAAATAGAAAACGGATTTATCGGAGATTCCAGTGATCTTTTAAACGGATCCGTACATATTGAAAACCGGATCGCAAAAAATATCCAGGACATTATAAACCAGGACACCCTGATCCGGATAGCCGACCTTGACCTGGAAGTACAAGTGACGGAAGGCCGGGGTAAAATTATTTATCCCATCTACGTGGGAACTGAAGGTTTTCAGGAGGATTCACTGGGCGATTACGATGCCCAGGCGGTTGCAGATAAAAACTTTGCAATGCTTAATTCCGGACTCAAGGTTAATGCCGTTCTGCATCTGGGTCATGGATCATTTCTTGCGAACTGTATCTTTGCCCTTTACTCCGGTATGTCACTTTTGATCTTTTTTGTATTTTATAGACAGGGCAGCAAAAGGGCTGAACAGGAAAGAGCGGCCCAAAACGCCTTGATCGACGATTTGAAAAAAAATGAGCTGCGTCATGAAAAACTCGAGGAAGACCTGAAGCGGGAACGGGTGGAACTGTTTAAAAATATAGAGCAATTAGATAAGAAATATCATTCGGAACAAAAAAAGGCAAAAACAAATGAAGATGAAATGTTCAACGAGATCATTGCTCTTGAAGAACAGCTCAACACATATATTGAATTAAAGAAGCGGCGGGACGTTGAGGTAAATGAACTCAAATCAAGCCTTGAAAAGTATGAACAGCGGAAAAGCGGAAAAAAATCCAAACGGAGCGAGTTTGATTTTATATCCAAACGTTTCAAAACCCTGTACAAACATGTTGAAATGAGCCGAAAAGCCTTAAACGGATTTATAAACTTGAGTGAAGACCAGCAGATAAAGGCGGAAGAAATAATTCACCAGCTGGACCGGGACCCGGGATCGGTCATTGTGAAACGAAAGGTATTTTCAGGCAAGAAGCATAAAGCCACCTGTTTTGAAATATTGTTTGCATATAACGGCAGACTTTATTTCATGAATCATCCCAACAGAACCCAGGTGGTGGTGATCGGAACCAAACAAACCCAGACCAAGGATATGGAATACCTCCATAATTTATAAATGTACAATGAATTCTACAATCTCAAGTTACCCCCCTTTCAAATCAACTGTGATCCCGCATTCATGTGGTTCGGGGAAAAGCATAGGGAAGCCCTTGCCACCCTTAAATACGGCATCCTGGACAACAAGGGATTCCTGCTTTTAACCGGGGATGTGGGAACAGGCAAAACATCCCTGATAAATGCATTAATCCAGAATCTGGAACAGGATGTCATCTGTACCTCTGTGCCGGATCCAAGCCTGATTAAACTTGATTTTTTGAATTATATTGCCGCAGCCTTTGGCATGGACAAAGAATTTACCTCCAAAGGCGCATTTCTTGCCCATTTTAAAAATTTTCTGCTCAGCGCCGCTGAAAAAAATAAAAAGGTGCTGCTCATCATTGATGAAGCCCAGCTGCTCACCCAGGAAATGCTTGAAGAGATCCGCCTGCTGTCAAATATTGAAAAACCGGATGCAAAGCTGATAAATATCTTTTTCATTGGACAAAACGAATTCAATCAAATTTTGAACAGGCCCCAGAACAGGGCGGTCCTCCAACGGATGACCCTCAACTACAACCTGGACCCCTTGACCCCGGAAGAGGTGGATGAATATATTCGCCACCGGCTCAAGGTTGCAGGCACACAGGAGCGGCTGTTTGACCGGGATGCGGTTCAGGAAATTTTTCTATATTCAGGCGGATTTCCAAGACGCATCAATATTTTATGTGATCATTCCCTGTTGTCCGGTTTTGTCAGGGAACAGCGGGTCATTGACGCAGGCATTGTAAAGGAGTGTGCAAAAGAGCTGAAAATTCCGGCCCATGTGCGCAACCGAGACATCAATGACGCGTTTAAGCCTGATACCTACCATAAAAATGGAAATAATGCCCCGGGTGACCGGGCTGACCGGGATTTTGACCACCATACGCCTGTGCCGCAGCCGCCCTCTCCAGTTCCACAAGCGCAAAAAAAACGATTGCCATGGGGCAACCTGTTAATTCTAATCTGTTTTTTTATTTTTGCCTGGTATTTTATGTTCCCGGATCTTTTTTTTTCCATGCGGTCCCGGGTAGAACAGCCGTTTGATCAAACACAGGAAACAATAAAAGAACAAAACACAGATAAAACGATCCAACCGGGAAATCAGCCTGTTGTCCAGAATTCTGAACATCCGGAGGAACTCAAATTTGTCATTGACCCCCCGGAAACAGATCGATCACCTGAATTAAATAATCCTTTACCCCCACTTCCAAGGGATAAAATTACAGTCCGGTTTAAGCATAACGGCAATGCAATTACTGAAGAAGGCCTTAAAAAGCTTAAAGCACTTTCAAAATCCCTGATTGGTCATCAGGATTCAAAAATTCTCATTACCGGATATACCGATGCTATGGAGAATGGCGCGTATAATGTAAGATTATCCGAATTCAGGGCCAATATCGTGAAAAGCTTTCTTTTGGGGCTGGGGGTCAAAAGCTATCAAATGCAAATCCAGGGCAGAGGCGGGCAGGACCCCATTGAAAGCAATGATACGCCATGGGGCCGGATGATGAACCGCAGGGTTGAAATCGAGGTGATTGAATGAACAGTTCCAACACTGATAGTTCTCGGGAAAAATGGAAAAATATGGATCTGCTGATTCCCTATGCAGCGCCGTATTTTGCGTATGTGGCGCTTTCTTCTGTTTTGCATAACAAGCTGCCCGAAGAAATCATATATATAATGAAGCTGGTGATTGTACCCGGGCTTTTGATCTGGGCCTGGAAATGGTACGTTCCTTTAACCGGCCCTGAAAATAAATGGATATCCTGTTTGTGGGGAATCGTTTTCGGGATCATTGGACTGGTGGTGTGGTGCGGTTTATATGCCCCGTTTACAAACCCCGGGGATAGCGCGCCATGGTCTGATATCGGATTTATCTTAAGGCTTTTGACCGCCGGTTTTGTGGTACCGGTTTTTGAAGAATTGTTCATGCGTGGATTTGTCTTCCGGGTCGCCCTGCAATGGGATCTTCTGCGCAGGCAAAAAACGCCCAAAGCCTTTTCTGCGGCCCTGGATGAGGCCAGTATTTTCGATGTCGCACCAGGGCAGTGGACCGTTTACGCCATTGTGATTTCAACCATTATTTTTGCTGCAGGCCATCTGGTTGCCGAATGGCCCGCAGCCATTGCCTACGGCCTACTCATGGCCCTTTTATGGATATTGAGAAAAGATTTAATTTCCTGCATTGTTGCCCACGCGGTAACCAATATCGGGTTGGCCCTTTATGTCTATTACTTCGGACATTGGGAGTTGTGGTAAGATCGGACTCATTCCTAAACATCAAGGAACATTCATATGCATTTCACACGAGCTCAACAGAATTTGAAAGAGAATCCACGATCCTGGCTGATCACCGGATGCGCGGGGTTTATTGGTTCCAATCTTCTGGAAAGCCTGCTTAATCTTGGCCAGACAGTGACCGGCCTGGATAATTTTTCCACAGGGTTTCAGCATAATTTAGACCAGGTCAAAGAGGCCGTGGGTCCTGAGGCATGGCAGAAATTTTCTTTTATTCAAGGGGATATCACCAATACAGACACCTGCGCGGCTGTTTGCAAAGGGCAGGATTATGTCCTTCACCAGGCGGCTTTGGGGTCCGTTCCCCGGTCTGTTGCCGATCCCTTGACCACCAATGAAAATAATATAACCGGCTTTTTAAATATGCTGACCGCCGCCCGGGACGCGGACGTAAAACGGTTCGTATATGCTGCATCAAGTTCCACCTATGGGGATCATCCAACCCTTCCCAAAAAAGAGGAGATTATCGGTAATCCCCTTTCCCCCTATGCCGTGACAAAGCTGGTCAATGAATTGTACGCCCGGGTGTTTGCCGCCACCTACGGGTTTAAAAGCATCGGACTGCGATATTTTAATGTATTCGGCCGCCGCCAGGACCCTAACGGGGCTTATGCCGCAGTCATTCCTTTATGGTTTGGTGCATTGATCCGTAAAAGCACGGTGTATATTAATGGTGACGGTGAAACCAGCCGGGATTTCTGTTTCATTGATAATTGTGTTCAGGCCAATCTGCTGGCTGCAACGGCCGGGGAAGACGCCGCCGACCAGGTATACAATGTTGCATTCGGGCAGCGCACCACCCTAAATCAGCTGTTTTCATTGATTCGTGACCGGGTGGCCGGGACACTGCCGGATCGCGCCGACGTAACGCCGGAATACAGGGATTTCAGGCCGGGAGATGTTCGCCATTCCCTGGCAGATATATCCAAGGCCCGGGATCTTCTGGGATACAGCCCGCAATACTCGGTTCAGGACGGCCTTGATGAGGCATCCTCCTGGTACATGAACCATTTAAATAAACCAGGAGAGCCATAATGCGTTTTTCTATTGGCATTTTTGCAGCCTTATTTTCTTTATTAAACTTTTCCGTCATGCCGGCCCTGGCTTTGTCTCCGGATGAAGTGCTTGTTCTTGCCAACCGCAATGCCGCTAAAAGCCAGGGCCTTGCCGCCTGGTACATGGCGAAACGGCAGATCCCCA
>DATFIL010000406.1:0-3728 GCA_035270145.1 Desulfobacter sp.
GGCTTGACTCTGCATAAAACCGGATTGGCGGGCCCATGGACTGTCTATATCTTTGGATTGCCGGATAATTGTATCAAACCGTTTAGCCGCTTCATAGTACTGCTCCGAGCGAAACAGTGCCACACCTACGGTATAATTGGCACGGTCATGCCTGGGGTCTTTGGGGAAAAAATGGATAAACCGTTTGAACTCCACCTGGGCCGCAGTAAAATCTTTTTGATCAAAAAGACCCTGGGCATAGTCAAACTGCATGTCTGCCGTAATAAAAAGGCCGGCGCGGTCATTGGAAAGTGCGTGGGCATCTAGTAAACTTAAGCCCCCAAATAACGCAAGAATGGTCAGGCAAATCAGCAGCAGCTTCATTCTTGCTGATCCGGATTCAAATCCGACATCCAGCCGGGATCTGAATGATACAATTTTTCCTTCGGTAAGTTGTTCTCAATGGCAGACGCTTTGGGTGAAAACCACCAGAAATCATTGGCACTGACCGGGTCAAATGTTAATTCGCGCCCATTGATCCTGACATGGGGAGACATGCGAACCTCATCCCTGCCGCATCTGAGCAAACGGTCGCAGGCCATAATCCAGCCTAACCCAAATCCGTGTTTTTGGATGGCCTGGATACAATACCGGGAGCAGTTTGGATACATGGCGCAGCGATTGCCGTCAATGCCGGATATGTGCGCCTGATAAAACTCGATCACGGGATTGGTCTCAGGTTTGTTGATTTCGGCCGGCTCCTGGGCCCAAAGTACTTTAAGTGGCGAGCTTAACATGAAAATGTATAAAACCAAAACCAAAATCATTACCTTGTTATTGCGTGCTTTCCGTGGTTCAACGGTGTGTGTATTATGGTTCAACATCATTGATGGTATACGCGTTATCCTGTCCATTGAAAACCAATTCTTTGGGTTTTCCACGCCTGAGGATAGAAATGGTCATATCTGAATAGTCGTCGATGCTGTCTTCAAAATCTTCAAGGTCTTGGGTATCTTCAATTTCAAGGTCATCGACGGCCTGGATAATGTCTCCGTTCCGAAGGCCTATCAGCCGGGCTACGGAGTCTCTCTTGATGCTGTAAATCATAACCCCGGACGCTTCGCCTTTTTTGACATAGGGCCGGGTTTTAAACAATGGAATTGATTTTGATGCCGCATTTAAAATATCCGCCACCTCCCTCTGGCCCGGCCTTTGATGCCGCGGGGGGGGGCTGGAAAATCTGCTGGAAGACTTGCGTTTTCGGCCAAGCAGGGGCGGGGACGCTGCATCAACTTCCAGAATCTGGTCCTTACCGTTTACGGTTAAAATAACTTTGTTTCTTAATATGGATTTAATGGTGGCACCCTGGATTTTATCATTGACCCGGTATAGATCCTGCTGTTTTGTTTTAATATCCTGTATTACCGCCCAGCCATCTTCTTTTTTCTGACCTGTTACCGTACCCCAAAGGGTCAGTTTCAGGCTGGTCTTCTCAAGGTTCAGATTCACGGGTTCAGGCGCCTTGTTATTTTTACCGTCTACATCTACCTTGAAAAGATTTCGTTGGGTAATTTTTTCGATGATTTTATTTCGTTTGACAGGTTCAAAACGATTAGATTCTGATTGAGATTGGGTATCGTCTGTTTTTGGGCTATTTGCGGATAATCGTGCCTTTGGTCTATAAATAACCGGATTGACCAGGGCATATACCTGGAATGCGATCAGTATTCCTAACCCTATTAAAATTATGGAAAATATTGGCTTCATTTTTTTGTCTGACAGGCGCTGTCACTCAAATGATATTTATAAAATTCCGATATTCTATAATGAACTAAGCTGAAAAACAATGAGAAGATACCGAAAATTTTTAGCTTGATTCAGCTTTCCACTCGATGAGAAAATTTTATATATCTGGGCAATGTTCATCGCCGTCGTTTGACGCGTCTGACTAGCTTTTTCTTTTTTGGGGGAGACGTTTTGGGTGTTGCGGCCATGTGCTGAACGGGTGCCAGCAAGTTGTCCTGGGAATAGGTGCATGAAACCCTGGGACATTTAAGTCCCGGGGTGCCTGACGGTGTGATATCTTCAATTAAATAAGGATTTTTACACAATGGACATTCAAAATGATAGGGTTTATTCCAGGAGACAAATCGACAATCCTTCTGGTTGCAGGAGTAAAAAACCTTTCCTTTGTCCGTGGTCTTTTCTTCAACCCTGCCGTCACGGCACAAAGGACAGGGCATGGCCAGAGTTTGTTCAAAGTCGGCGATTCTGGATTCAATGTCGTCTTGGGCTTTTGTTTGTTCGGCTTGTTTTTCTGCAAGTTTTTCTGCTTGGGCTTGGGCTTGTTTTTCTGACGCTTCTTCTTTGCGTTTTAACTCTTTTTCAAGTGCTATCAGTCTGGCTTCCTTTTCAGCCATTTCCTTTTCCCTTGCAGCAATCGCTTCCGCTTTTTCCTTGGCAGCTATAGCTTGAGCCCGGGCCTCTTCGGCAGCGTTTTCCTTTTCTTCAATAACTTTAAGCTGTTCGGCAAACTTTTGTGCAACAACCTCGGCTTCTTTTATTTTCTCCTCTTTCTCTGCTAACTCTTTTTCAAGTTTCGCGGCTTTCAGGGCTGCCGTTTCATTTTCCCTGGCTTTTTGTTTTTCAGTCTCAATTTTTTCAGGACTTGGTTCTTTGTTAAAAAGATTTTTAACTTTGACCTTTTCCTGGTAGCGGTCCGTTCGCCGTTTTCTGGATTTCATAAGATCGGACAATTTATTGAGCTTTTCTCTCTTCAAGCGGGCTAAAACTTGTTTGGACTGCACCGTGACGGTCTTGTGATCTCCTTTGACCATTTCGGTTGCCCGTTCTTGTGCGCGGTTTTTTGTCACTGAAACGCCCCGGGTTTTAAGCGTTGTTGCAAAGCTTTGTTTTGCAAGGTCAAGGCTTTTTCGGCCGGAATCGACCTCGTCATTTATTTGAAGGATAAAAGCAATCAGGTTAAGCCCCTGCATGCCCGGAAACATGGAGTCTAAAAAACCGACCATCATAAAAGCAGGCATTTCTGCTTTAAATTCACCATTCGGAAGGGTTGTAATGTAGCCGGATTTCAGGACGGTTGATATGGCATTGTCAAGATAATCATCCTGGTCAAGTCCGATATCCACAAGTTCAGACGTAAAGGTTTGGCGATTAAAACGTTCCGGAGGAGAGTCTGCATACTCGTTGATTTCACGTTCCCGATCCACGCTGATGATGATACAGGCGATGGTGGCAAGGTTGAAAGACATCAGCGCCATATTGGAATCTACATCAAGAAGCGCGGTGATCTCCTTGACTAAAATTTCATCCAACTGTTTTCTGACAGACTCTCGTTTGGTGGTGCTGTTGCCCTCCTGCATATCCATCCCCCTTACGCGTTATTATTAATTTCAGAGATCAAATCAGCAATCTCAACAGCCATCTCCTCAACTTTTTCTTTATCCGGCTCGCCATTAAATGTCTGAGTCGCTTGGGGATTTTGACTTTCCACATCTTCTCTATTTTCAAGGGTCTCTTTTCCCCTCGTGGTTGACATGGATAAACATTCACCACTGCGGTTAAAAATTACCGAAAGGGGAACCTTAATTTCAAAATCAAATTTGTAAGCGATTTCGTTTTTGTAAACAATAAGATTTCCATCCTTGTATTCAATATCATCCTGAACTTCAAAATTATGTTTATCAAGCAGCATCTGCTCAATAACATCCCAGTCAAGTTCAGCATTT
>DATFIL010000407.1:0-3300 GCA_035270145.1 Desulfobacter sp.
AACGGCCGGGACTAACGGCAATGGGCACGGTCATGGAGCCGGTGCCGGTCACCGGGTTGGCGGCAAATTTCTCACCCATACCCCTGATTGCGCCGCCGCCTTTGGGGAGATTAATCGTTGGAGCCGAGGCAATGAAAGAATCGTTTTCTGCGCGGGAAGTTGCCGCGGTATTGGGTTTTTCACCTCTATCGACCGGACCGTTGACCATAATTTCCTCCTGGTTATCCTGATACTCGATCATCAAATGACAGGAACTTGTTTTTCTTAGTGCAGACTATTAAATGCTTAATTTTACCCATCAATGATGTCATCTTCTCTCTCCTTTTCATAGTCAGGTTCTGTGGCAATGGGAGAAATTTTGTGGCAAGCGCTGCCTATGGGTACAACTCGATTATCGCGCCGCACCCTCCCGGTAAGAAATTATCGCCCCAAACCTCGCGAAAGCGGTCAATGGCAGCCCCACCTGTACAATGGCTTGGGGCCACCTTTTCGATGTCCAGGGCCCTGAGGTTCTGAATGCGCTTCCTGATCTCGGAAGATCCTGCACCTATCAGGTGGAACCCACCCATTATCAAGTAGATGTCCTTTTTCAAGTATTGCCTGGCCTTTCTGACAATATTCTCAATACCGGGATGCGCACAGCCGGTAATGACCACAAGGCCTTTAGACGTATTCAGAATCAGGGCCTGCTCCTTGATTCCGTTGCCCATCTCACCTGTGGAATGAACTTTGTCGAACAGGCGTATAGGCCCGTTTATCTCTACAACGTCGGCCCCCAGATGTTTGATTTGCTGTTGAAAAGCGTGCGGGAAGGAGCAGGGAAGGTATACCGTAACGTTAGCGTTTTGCCGAAGGAAAGCTCCCAGCCCACCCGTATGGTCGGCATGGATGTGGGACAGAACGACAGCATCAACGACTTTTGGATCAATGCCAAGATGCTTCATATTGGCAAGAAGTATCTCGCCGTCACCGCCGGTATCAAACAGGATGGTTTGACCAAAACCTTGCACCAGGCAGGAAAATCCCCAACTGGTCTGCAGTTCAGGTGCATAGGGAATATTGTTAAAGATCACGGTGATGCGGCAAGTGGAAATTTCCGGTTTTCCAACATCTGCAAAAGCGATAACGCCAAGAAACATAATTTTCAGAGCAAAAAGCCATTTCAACAGTTTAGTCAGCATCCGCCTTCCTCCTTTCTTTATCTCACTCACCCTTTGAACATTCTCCTGAAGGCCTGAGAGAAGTCTTCCCCACGCTCACATGCCCACACCATCAATTTTTGTCCCACACTCAGGGCATTTTCCATCTTGCAAGTGATTTCGTATGAACCCAAAACCAGAGCGTTCAATAACTGTGATCCCACAGTCATGACAATAAGTATTCTCACCTGCTTCACCCGGGACATTACCTTCATATACATAGCGGAGTCCTTCTTCCATGCCGATTTCACGAGCGCGGCGGAGCGTGCCCACCGGAGTCAATGGCCGATCCATCAGCTTATAGGTGGGATAGAACTGGCTGACGTGCCAAGGCACTTCGGTACCGACGCTTTTTACAAAACGCGCGATATCCCGCAGTTCATCCTCTGTATCATTTAGGCCGGGTATGATCAGCGTTGTGGTTTCAACCCACACGCCCAACTTTTTCATCAGCCGGATCGTTTCTAAAACGGGCTTGAGGCGGGCACCGCAGATCTCCTTATAAAACTTATCGGTAAAGGCCTTAATGTCGATGTTAATAGCATTCAGATATGGCGCAATTTGGTATGCGGCTTCGCTGCTCATATAGCCATTACTTACAAATACGTTTTTTATTCCTTCTTCTTGAGCCAGCATGGCCGTATCATAAGCAAATTCAAAAAATATTGTCGGCTCGGTGTATGTATAGGCGATAGTTTCACAGCCGGCGGCTTTTGCGGCTGCGACAATTTGTTCGGGTGTGCGATCCTGGCCGAGGATCTCCCCCTTATGTCCCTGGGGGTATTGAGAGATATCAAAATTCTGGCAATGCCTACACTGGAAATTACAACCCACGGTTCCGATAGAAAATGCCCTTGAACCCGGCAAAAAATTAAATAAAGGTTTTTTCTCTATGGGATCGATATACTCGGCAATGATCTTGCCGTATACAAGACTGTAAAGCGTTCCATCCTGATTTTCCCTAACGCCGCAAATCCCCCTTTTACCCTCTTGGATCTTGCACCCATGATTACAAAGATTGCAGCGTACCCTGTTCCCGTCAAGAGATTCATAAAGCAAGGCGTCTTTCATTATTCTGCCCCCGTTCCTATTTCTCGATGATCAAGTTTTTGTAGTCGATATGGTAAACACATCCTTGTATTGCCCGTGCCTCCTTTTCCACGGGCAATGCAAACAGTCATGGTGTGACCTATGCCCTTATCATTGCCGCCCCGCATTTAGGGCACGTTAAATCAAAACAGGAAACACCCAACTCGTGGGGCACTCTTTGCCCACATTTAGGACATACACAGTCTCCGCCGGGACCTGCGCCGAAGCCACCGCCTCGACCGCGGCCTCCGCCACTTTGCTCTCTGCCCCTGCCTGTACCGCGGCCTTGGCCTTCTGGCCCTGTTCCGTCTCTTCCCGGCATTTCTACCTCCTTTGGCTTGCAAGCCTCTTTTTTTTCGTGACCTGGAGACAAGATTTTAAGTTTTATGTCAATTTCAGAATCTCATCTGCCATCATACGTTTTGGTCAATTGCACATAAATCGTCGATTTTAGTCCAACTGTTATTTACGGATTGGGTAGGTGATTCAGCTCTGCTCTGAATGAACATCGAAAAGTGAGTTACGGAAATCTTTATCTGGTTTCAGAAATTGAGTCAGTTTAATAAAATTAAATATAAAACGCCCAAATCAACCTTGTCAATAAAAATATGAACGGTCTGGATATTTGAAGCAATTTTAAATATGAATCTTTATTGATTGAAAAACTGGTACAAAGATACAAAGATTTTTATTCGACTTTGTGACCCTTTGTGCCTTTGTGCCTTTGAGGCTTTGAGGCTTTGAGGCTTTGTGAGAGAATAAATTTAAGACTCAATGATCCAGTTTTTAGAGAATTTGTTCAAATTCAAGGCGGAAACAATTTTTAACCGGAGGAATATACAACATATTTTGAGAATTAAAAATTTTTTCCAACGCCGAAATTGAGCAAATTAACAAAAACTGGATTATCGAGTAAGAGACTATTCCTAAATGGATTATGGCAACGGTATGTTCTTATTTTTGGCTATATCCCCAAATAGGCCTCTTTAATGTGGGGATTACCTAAAAGTTC
>DATFIL010000408.1:0-2460 GCA_035270145.1 Desulfobacter sp.
CAGTCCAAAAAAGAGCCGGTGAAAGTGGTTATGAAAGACATTGGTGTTACGGTTGAAAATATTTCCACAAAAAAAGGGGAAAAATCAACCTTCAAAGCATCCATGACCAACGGGAACAAGGGGAAAATTGATCTTGACGGCGCCTTTGATATTTCAGGGCCTGGGGCAACCGTGAACATAGACCTCAACCGGATTGACGTGAATACGGCAGAGCCTTATTTTACTGATTTTTTAAAAATTTCAATATCCAAGGGATATCTTAATACCAAGGGTACCGTGGTCGTGATCCCGGCCAAAAAGAAAAGTGATGCACCAAATATAACATACAAGGGACAAGTTTTCCTTAACAATTTTTTGTCCAAAAACAAGGTGGATGACACCGATTTTTTTTCATGTAAATCGCTTTATGCCACGGGCATGGATATTTCCGTAAACCCTATGAAAGTGGTGATTAAAGAAATTGCGCTGACTGATTTTTACCAGCGGGCCATACTGAACAAAAACGGCCGGCTCAATTATAAACAAATCATGGTGGAACAACCCGAAACCAAGACTGCCGCTAAAAATAAGACCGAGACCGGAACGGCGCCTGCTCCGGCTAAGGATGCCGGGATCCCGGACGTTCGCATTGACGCCATTACCCTGCAGGGGGGGCATATAAATTTCAGCGACTATTTTACCAACCCCAATTTTACCGCCAATATGACCGAGATTGCAGGCAGCCTTACGGGCCTGTCCTCCAAAGGCAAAGCACATGCCAATCTTGTTCTTAAAGGTGTACACGGCGGGCATGCACCTTTGGATATTACCGGCCAGGTAGATCCTTTCAAGGACAATCGTTTTATTGATCTGACCATATCCTTTAAAAATATTGAGCTGAATAGATTCAATGTGTATTCCCAAAAGTATCTGGGGTATGAAATTAAAAAGGGAAAGCTTATTCTGGATCTGCATTACAATATAGACAAGGATAAACTTAATTCAAGTAATCATGTCTTTTTTGATCAGTTAACCCTGGGTAAAAAAGTGGACAGTGATGATGCGGCTGCGCTGCCTTTGGAATTTGCTATTTCCCTGCTTAAAAATTCCAAGGGCGAGATTGACCTTGATTTGCCTATTACAGGAGATATCAGCGATCCAACATTTCATTTTGGAACGGTTGTGGGAACGGTACTGAGAAATTTCATTATGGGAATCGTGACTGCTCCCTTTAAGTTTTTAGGCGGTCTTGTGGGTGCCGGCAGTGGGCAGGATCTGGGATATGTGGCGTTTGAACCGGGAAAAAGCCGGCTGGATCAGGCCCAGAAAGACAAGCTGGACAAGCTTGCAACTGTGCTGGGAAAAAAACCGAACCTGAAACTTGAAATCATTTGCCGGTACAATAAACTTAAAGACGCCGAGCAATTAAGATATGAGGCCTATGAAGCCATGATTTTATCCATGGACAAGAAACTGCCTGCAGACGGTACGGTGAGACTGACTGATTTGGATGAAGAGAAACGTACCCGTCTCATTGAAACGTCCTATGACAAGGCTCAGTTCCCCAAACCCAGGGATGCATCCGGAAAGGAAAAGGAGTTGACCCTGGATGAAAAGGAAAAACTTCTGGTTACCAGCATGCCTCTGGATGGGGATGCGTTGGGTACCCTTGGGCGGCAGCGGGGTCATGAAATTGCCGATTATTTAACAAAAACCGGCAAGGTTGATATAAGACGCGTATTTATTACAGAGCCTGATCCTGTTGCTGAAGATGAAGAAAATAATGCCAGGATTAAGACGACATTTAATTTGAAATGAGGAAGAATGGAAAATTGCATAAATAATTACTGGCGGCTAAAGCTGGGGGCAGTAAAGCAACGGCTTGAAGACAATAAGTTTGACGTCTACGTTGCCGATTCCGCAGAAAAGGCCAAGGATATCGCCTTGAACACCATTATTCCACCCCTTGGGGTAAAGAGCGTTTCCTGGGGCGGGTCTGTCTCTTTTGTGTCCACAGGTCTTTTTCATGCATTAAAAGACAACCCCGATTTTGAGGTGATCAACACATTTGATAAAAGCCTCTCCGAGGCGCAGAAGTTTGAATTGCGCAGGCGTTCCCTGATGGTGGATCTGTTTGTCACCGGGACAAACGCCATTACCGAAGACGGTCAGCTGGTAAATCTGGATATGATCGGCAACCGGGTCGCGGCCATCATGTGGGGGCCGAAAAATGTGCTGCTCATTGTGGGCCGTAACAAGATCTGCGGGAATATAGACGATGCCATGTACCGGATTAAAAATTATGCAGCCCCTGTGAACTGCATGAAGCTTAACAAAAAAACACCCTGTGCAAAAGTCGGGGTCTGTCAAGATTGTTCGAGCCCGGACAGAATTTGTAATTACTGGACCATTACGGAAAAATCATTTCAACAGGGGCGGATAAAGATCATACTTGTTAATGAGGACCTGGGATTTTAAACA
>DATFIL010000409.1:0-4559 GCA_035270145.1 Desulfobacter sp.
AAATGGCATTTTTGCTGATTTTTATGGCCGGGATTTTTACCGGTTGCATGTCCAGTGGCGGAGACCCAAACCCGGCCTTAAGCGTTGTGCCCAACGACACAATGCCTGCATCCGCCGTGCAACCTCAATACACCATGGCAAAACCTGCGGAAGGTTCTCTTTGGACGGCGCAAAACAGATTCCTGCTGGATGACACCAAGGCTGCTTATATTGGAGATACCGTAATCGTGGATATTGTGGAGAATACGTCTTCTGAAATGGAGGTAAATTCCGAAGGTGGGCGGACAACCAGTATGTCGGTGGGAGTACCGACGCTCAATGCCTTCGGCAAAGTAACCCATCTTGGTGGCGGCGCTGATGGCGGCAACCTCATTGACACCAGTTTTGAAAATGCCACCAAAGGTGAAGCCACAAGTGACAGATCCGGTCAGGTAACTGCCTCTATTGCGGCCCGGGTTACGGAAGTAATGCCCAATGGTAATTTAAGCATCTTCGGACGCAGGGCCATGAAAGTGGATAATGAGGTTCAGTACATCATGGTTTCAGGAATTGTGAGACCCGGTGATATTGATTCGAACAACCGGCTGGACTCCACGTCTTTAGCTGACTCGCGGATTGAATACTACGGCAAGGGTGCCCTTGCCGACAAGCAGAAACCGGGCTGGGGAACACGGATAATTGATAATATCTGGCCTTGGTAAGTGTTGGCGGATAAAGGAGCGGACATCATGAACAATTTGTTTAAAAAGATAACCATCGGTATAGGGACTGTGCTATGTCTGCTTTCCCTTTCGGTGCCTGCCATGGCCACCCGAATCAAGGACATGGCCGCCATCCAGGGGGTCCGCTCCAATCAACTCACCGGATATGGCCTGGTGGTGGGGTTAAACGGCACAGGAGATAAAAACAATATTTTGTTCACCCGCCAGTCCTTGACCAATATGCTAAAAAAAATGAATCTTCATTTTGATAAAAGCCAGATCAAGGTAAAGAATGTGGCAGCCGTCATGGCCACGACAAATATTCCGCCCTTTGCCCGGATCGGCGATCGCATTGACATCACGGTTTCATCGTTAGGTGATGCCACAAGCCTTAAAGGCGGAACGCTTTTAATGATGCCCTTGAAAGGGGTTGACGGCAATGTCTATGCCATTGCCCAGGGCGCAGTAAGTCTTGCGATTCCCGCCGGTATGGATGACCGGAGCAGTCATCTTCTCACTGCCCGGATCATTAACGGGGCCACGGTGGAACGAGAGATTCCCTTTCACCTGAAAGGAAAAGAACAATTGACCCTGTCCCTGTTCCGGCCCGATTTTACCACGGCCCGACGGGTGGGGGATACCATCAATGCCGCGTTAGGGGAAGGGATTGCAAAAATCATTGATGCCAGTGCCATCCGCCTGTATGTGCCCGAAGCCATGCAACAGGAACATGTGGCAGAATTTATTGCCGATGTGGAAGGGTTGTCCGTGGTTCCGGATAGCGTTGCCAAAGTTGTGATCAATGAAAAAACCGGGACTGTGGTTATCGGCAGTGAGGTGACCATTTCAAGCGTGGCCGTGGCCCATGGGGATCTAAACGTGATGATTCAGGGGCAAGGCCCCGAGTATATTATGGAACTGCCCGGCACGTCTACCATCGGAGAACTGGTTAGTGGACTGAACTCTTTGGGTGTCCGGCCCAGGGACTTGATCAGTATTCTGGAAAGTATCAAGGCTGCCGGGGCGTTGCAAGCCACTCTCGAGATACTTTAGTGTTTGAACGTCGTTCATATAATTTGGTAAAACTTGATCATCGGGTAAAAAAAAGGAGACAATTATGTCAATTCAAATGACTGGGGTGATAACGACGCCGGTTACAGATACCCAGAATACCACAAATACCGCCCAGCAGCTCCAGCGGGAAAAAAATCTTGAAAAAGCCTGCCAGGGATTTGAGGCGCTAATGCTTGATACCTTGATGCAACGCATGCGGGACACCCTGCCCGGAGACAGTCTTTTCCCCGAAAGTAATGCGTCTGACATCTATCAGTCCCTGCATGACCAGTATCTTACGGAAAATTTATCCCAGGGCCGTCGTGTAACCGGCTTCAAGGAGTTCTTATACCAACAGCTTCAGGTTTAACATTAATGAGATAGGGAGAAGGGACATGGAAAAAGCTGTCGATAGTATCCAAAGGTTGCTTAAGGAAAAACTTGCCTGTTACCAACAATTGCACCTGGTATTAAAGGCTGAAAAAAAGGCCATCGGAACCCTTGACCTTGGCGTGATCTGGGAGACCACGAGAGCCAAAAAAGATCTTATCGGCAAAATCGAAGACCTGCGAAATAATATTCGTGTTGCCTGCCAAAATCATTTTCCCGGTATGGATAAAAAAACGGAGCCCTTTTCCCTAGGCGCACTGGTACATGCCCTGCCGCTGCCCAATAAGCGCAAAAACGATATAAGACAACTCAAGCGCACCATTGATAAAGAAAAAGACATCGTGGCCCATTTTATAAAATATAATCATATTCAGGTTAAAAAGCACATGTCTGTTGTAGATAAAATAATGAATTTATTCGGCAATAACGTCTCCCAGGCCCGGTACACCGGCAAAGGGATGGTGACCCATGGAAAAAAGAACAACTGCCTGTTCATGTCACAGGTGTAGCATGGCCTGATACTCGATGATCGAGTGATAGATGTAGAGAAGCCGGACGGGAACAAAGGTTGACTCTGATGTTACATATGATTATAACAATGGCACGATCAGTTATGAATTTAAGAGCCAATTCAGACGGCTAAAATTATTAATGTCAGCCTGGTGGATTAATTTGTTACGCCTATGCTTATTCTAACACGAAAAGTTGGTGAGAGTATCGTTATCGCTAATGATATCATCGTAAAGGTGGTTGAAACCGGCAAAAACAGCATTCGAATAGGTATTGATGCGCCCCGGGAGATATCGATTCTGCGGCAGGAGGTGTTTGACGCCATTCAAAAGGAAAACATCCTTTCCTCCCGGAAGACAGATAACATTGATATTGCAAAGGCAGCCAAACTGATAGGTAATAAGGAACTCGAAAAAAAAGATAATGAAGATTAATACAAGGCAATTCGGTGAATTGAGTATTGATGATGATAAAATCATCAATATGCCGGATGGTATTCCCGGATTCAGGCAGCAGAAACGATATGTTGTTCTTGAAAAAAAGGAGACCTCACCTTTTTATCTGTTTCAATGCGTAGATGACCCGAATCTGGCATTTGTGGTCATGGATCCCCTTCGTTTCTATCCTGAGTACACATTGTCTGTTAAGGATTTTGACAAGACGATTAAATGGGAATTTGGAAAGGAAGAACTATCCTGTTTTGTCATCATCACCATTCCCAAAGGCAAACCCGAAGATATGACGGCAAACTTTATGGCCCCGATTGTGATTAACAATGAAAGAAAAGAAGGAATGCAGTTGATCCTCCAGGGCAGTCACTACTCACACCAGCAGCTGCTTTTAGAGCCTGTTTAAAAATAAGAAAAGAATCCAATCACTCGATCATCGAGAATCAAACATCCGTACTGAAAAGAAGGCCGCTTAAGTCCTGCATTTTTTCACGAAGCTCAAGCATTTCTTCTGCAGGGAACTGCTTGATGACTTCATTGGTTTCTTTGTCCATAATTTTGACCACCACATCTTTGGTACCGTCGTCGATGGTAAAGTTCAGCCTTGTCTGCACAGTGTTGGCAAAGTCCTCAAGGGCTTCCACCATATCTTCGACATCTTCTCTAGTCAATTTGGCCTGATTGCCGGTATCCTCACGTTTTTGTTCAGAAACCCGGCTTTCAGCCCGATTTGTGCTTGCCGAAGAAGATGCAACCTGTTTTAACTTGGACACTGTCGTCGTGTCGGCAGTTACTGTCTCAGGAGCAGTTTCTTTAAGCTTGATGCTGCTTTCAGGTCTGTCTGTATTGGTTATTGTATTTCCTGTTACATTCATATTTTTTGCCGCCCTGTGATAAACAATTCCTACCGGCTAATACTAATAAGTCTCGGGCTGTCCTTTGACGGCCGATAGCTCTCTATAGTTATTTTTCCGTGCTTGAGATAGTTAAGGCTTTTTTTCCAATTGACTCTTATGCCTATATACCGACCTTTGTAACTCAAGCCCGATGGTTTCGTCAACCTTTAGGATTAGCCCACAGCAATTCTAAGGCCCATGATCAAAATAAAATCGCCCATCTGCTTGTCTTTTAAGCCGCCCTCGGCGTTACGCCAAAGGATACATATTCCAATATGCCGCCGTTGGCGTGCCTTGATGGCGACTTAAAATACGGCGCATCTGTGGCAAATTTAATTCTGATCATGGGCCTTAGCCACCGGCTAACGCAGCTCTGGCGTTTATTGTTCGTTATTTCACCAAACAAAAAAAATTGAGTAAAAAGGCTTTTTCCGGATGGGCACCAAGCATTTTTTTCTTTTATTTTCTGGAAGAATGCTTATATGTTGTACTGACAAATTAAATGACCTTAAAATTTAAACAGGTAGCGTTTACATGGTACTCAATTTTCTTACTAAACT
>DATFIL010000410.1:0-2181 GCA_035270145.1 Desulfobacter sp.
GATAAAGCATGAGTATGAGCCTGCCTGGGGCTAAAATTTCTAAAAGAATTTATCAGCCACCCCCGTGCACCTATCTATCCTATCCCGGATAAGTACTATGCGTAGATCTGATCATAGTCACTCCCAAGATAGGTGCAGGGCAGGCTGCTGCGCTCGACGTAAAGGCAGACGGGAAAGGCAGACTGAATATTTTCCTCCTGGCGACTTGCCAGGAGGAAAGGATGCCATCGCCTTGCGGCGAGGCAGAGTGTTGCACCGCAGGTGCTGACAGCTTTTGCGTGGGCAGGTCGCCCGCGGAAAAATATCCTGTGTCTGTCTTTTTAGTCTGGCTTATTGTCTGTGGCTAATAATTCTTTATCAGGTAAGACTGAGGTTAACCAAAAACTATGGTGAACAGTTACTTTATGTTTTTATTCTGGGTCTATAAATCATTCGGGGAGCTATAATGGAAAGGATGGAATTTTCCGAGATCAAGGGTATAAAAATTGGCCATGCCCAGGACCTGGAAGCAGGCACCGGGTGCAGCGTTATCCTTTGCGAAGGCGGAGCAGCCGCCGGAGTGGCTGTTCGGGGCGGAGCGCCAGGGACAAGGGAAACTGATCTGCTTCGACCCGGGAACATGGTCGAAGAGATTCACGCCCTTGTCCTGGCCGGAGGGAGCGCTTTTGGTCTGGACGCGGCCGGTGGTGTAATGCAGTTCCTGGAGGAAAGGGAAATCGGTTTTGATGTCCGGGTGACCAAGGTTCCCATTGTTTGCGCGGCAGTACTTTTTGATCTGGTTGTGGGCGATCCCCTGGTCCGGCCGGACAAGGAAATGGGCTACGCCGCCTGCGTCAATGCCGGGGAAAAAGGGCGGCTGCCTGTGGGATGTGTCGGTGCTGGAACCGGAGCCAGTGTGGGCAAGATCCTCGGTATGGAAAGGGCCATGAAGAGCGGAATCGGCACCTTTGCCCTGCAAAAGGATGATCTGCAGGTAGGCGCTATGGTGGCGGTTAACTGCCTGGGGGATGTAATTGATCCGTTTACCTGCAACAAACTGGCCGGAGCCCTGGATGAGAGCGGTAAATATCTGCGGGATACTGAAGAGATCCTTATCGACATGCATCCCGGCTCAAAGGATATTTTTCGGGGCAATACCACTATCGGGGCAGTGGTTACGAACGCGGCCTTGAACAAGGGCCAGGCGAAAAAACTGGCTTCGATGACGCATGACGGTTATGCCCGGACCATGCGTCCCGCGCACACCATGGTCGACGGGGACACGATTTTCGCCTTGTCCACCGGCGAGGTGGAGGCGGATTTGAATGTGGTCGGCCTTCTGGGGGCAAGGGTCATGGAAAGAGCGGTTATAGAGGCGGTTAAAAGCGCCCGGACTATGTATGGATTGAAAGCGGTCCCGGATATAAAGTGATGTGGTTATTTTTTCTTATAGAACCACTTTTGTTCAAACAATTTCAAGCGGAGTTCATGCTCCCATTGCGTGGCCGCCATATCGTTCGCATCCAAAAAGGCGTTACAAAGCTTCCCGGGCCATTTTTCAGGATCCGTTTTCGTTCTTTTTCATAAGCAGCTATTTTTTCATTCACCTCGGCGTAGATCGTGCCGCTTAAATGATGGGTGCAGATCAGCATCTTTGGCCATGTCCGCCAGAAAGATGCGCAGCCTTACCGGATCCGCTTCGTGCGCATCCTGAAATGCGGCGCGTGAACCTTTCGGTGCGGTGCATCCGATGCTGCCGTCCAAAAAAAGTGTCAATAGAAGAAAACCGAATCTGGCTGTTTTTGTCTTGTGGTCCATGTTCATCCCCTGTTTGTTTCCCGTGTAATTGTGTCATTTTGTGATGATTATAAAGGATCAATTTATTGGGTCTTACAGGCTTCTTCTCGCGTGCGCAATTCCAGCCAGTAAACCGCGGCCTTCAATGTCCGGTCCAGGGTCTGATGGACCTGGCTGTAATAATCCAGGAACTGGACCATCAGGGAAATATCCATTGTGTTTTGGGCTCCGGCATCCAGCAGGGCCCTCTTTAGCTGGTGATAGGCATTTGTCAGTTTCTGCAGCTTATTGTCTGCGTCCTTAAACTCATCTGAACATGGCTGATCCGATATTTGAAGAATGTATCGGCATTCTTTCAAAAAATTGTCCGCCTCCGCTCGCACTTTTTCATCCGGTATCCGGGGC
>DATFIL010000411.1:0-6703 GCA_035270145.1 Desulfobacter sp.
TCAATTAAGACTAACGCTGAATCTGGGACGGGAATTATAAATCATTTTTCCCTCTCCAAAGGGCAGGCCAAGGCTTTGGGCGGTGGATTTAAGGCCGGCGGTCACTTGTTCCGGGGTTGCCGGCAGGCCTTTTTCCTCTAACAGCCGGGCCATGTGCAATCCTTGTTCAGGCACATCCGGCTGCAGCGGATAGGCTCGCCACATGACTTCGATATCGTACGCCTTTCTTAATTTATCAATACTCCCGGTACTGAAGTAGCACCAGGGTCAAATATAGTCTGAAAAAATTTCAAGCGTACATGGATGTTTCTTTTGACGGTTATCTTGAATGCCCAATTGATTAATGTACGTCATAAATTTTTATCACATTTTACTCTGTTTTTTTTGTTGTTTTGGTTACACTGTAACCAGACTTGATTTATACTCGATGATCGATTTATATCATACAAAAGATAAAAGCAAACATCCACAAGTCTTTTTTTGAAATAAAGCCAAAAACAACAGTGGAAATATACATCCAAATATTTTACAAAATACGCTTAGGGCGATAACTTTTTTGAAAAACACCGCAACATTAAAAGGAGGCGATTATTTTCAATCATAAATACAAGCTATATTGGGCAAGTCTTATGGTGGTGGCTGTTGTAGGAATCAGCATATACCCATTATTCGGTCAAATGGGGATCAGGTCCAAATCCACTCTGGAACAAATTCAAAAGCGCGGCACGATAAGGATGATCACGACCAATAATGCCACATCCTATTACACTTACCGGGATTCACCCATGGGATTTGAGTATGACCTTGCAAAGGCATTTGCAGATCACTTGGGAGTGGCGCTTGAAGTTATCGTTCCGGAGTGGGATACAATGTTTGAACGGCTCAATTCAGGGCAGGGCGATTTCATCGCCGCCGGTATAACAATAACAGAACCAAGGGAGCAAATTGCTTTATTTTCCCAGCCCTATATACCTGTACAGCAAAAATTTATTCACCACAAACTAAAATTCGGCATAAAAAGCATTGAGCAGCTGGCTGGTAAAACCATTCATGTCAGAAAAGGCACTTCCTATCAGGAACGACTTGAGGAAATCAAAGCATCTGGAATTGATCTGGAGATTGAGTTGCTTGACGATGTGCCCACCGAGGAAATCATTAGAATGGTTTCTGAAAAAGAAATCAAATTCACCATTGTGGATTCAAACATTGCGCTTTTAAACCGCAGATACTATCCGGAAATTAAAATCGGGCTGCCCATACAGGAAGAAGAGTACCTGGGATGGGCTGTAAAAAAAACAAATAAAGCGCTGCGGGACCAGATTAATCAATTTATTGAGATGGCCGAAGAAACCGGGCTCCTTGGTAAGATATATAAAAAATATTATGGCAACGTCGAGATTTTTGACTATTTTGATTTAAAAAAATTTCATGAACGGATTAAAACAAGGCTCCCCAAATATAAAAAAATCATAAAGACAGAAGCTGAAAAATACGGCTTTGACTGGCGGCTGATTGCAGCAATCGTCTATCAGGAATCCCATTTCAATCCCAGTGCCAAAAGCAGGACCGGTGTCCGGGGGCTGATGCAGGTGACATTGGCCACGGCCAAACAGATGGGTATCAAAAACCGCCTGGATCCAAAACAGAGCGTGAAAGCCGGCGTCAAATTTTTGAACCTGATGCACAAGCGGTTTGATGATATTCCAGACCCGCAGCAAAAAAAGCTCTTTGCGCTTGCAAGTTATAACGTGGGATACGGCCATGTCAGAGATGCCCAGGCAATTGCCCGGCAACAGGGTATGGATATCAACAAATGGACATCCCTGGAAAAAACCCTGCCGCTTTTAAGCAAGCAAAAATACTATAAGCATACCCGGCATGGATATGCCCGGGGAAAAGAGCCGGTTACTTATGTAGAGCGTATCCTTACGTATTATGATATCCTTAGACAAAAGAGGCAAAACTGAAACTCGATGATCGAATGAAAGTATATGTTTAAAAAGTTTTCCGGACCAGGGTCGACGATAGATAATTGGCATCATCTTTTTCAGGATACCACAGATTGTAGTGCAGCCCGCGGCTCTCCTTGCGCATTAATGCGGACTTAATGATCAGTTCCGCCACCGTGGCAAGATTGCGC
The DNA here is from genome assembly GCA_035270145.1 of Desulfobacter sp. Taxonomy (GTDB): domain Bacteria; phylum Desulfobacterota; class Desulfobacteria; order Desulfobacterales; family Desulfobacteraceae; genus Desulfobacter. The sequence continues at coordinate 2,141 of DATFIL010000411.1, forward strand.
AGTTCAATGAGATCTGCCGTAATTTTAAAATCCCAGTAATACTCTTCAATCTCATGCTGGATCATTTCAATACGGCGCTGGGCACGGTGAAGTCGCTTATCCGAACGGACAATACCCACATAATTCCACATCATACGCCGGATCTCATCCCAGTTGTGGGTCACCATGATGGCCTCATCCCCGTCCAGGGTGTTGGTTTCATCCCAGGGCTCCAGATCAACAGTGGATTTTTTTGCCGCTTTTTCAAACTCTTTTAATGAGGATTGGGCGGCATTATGGGCGTATACCAGGGCTTCGAGAAGCGAATTGGACGCTAGCCGGTTGGCCCCGTGCAGGCCGGTGCAGGCGGTTTCTCCCACGGCATAAAGACACTGGATGTCGGTGTGCCCGTTAAGATCTGTGGCTACACCGCCGCACATATAATGGGCTGCCGGCACAATCGGGATGGGTTGTTTAGTGATATCAATACCAAACGTCAGGCATTTGGCATAAATATTGGGAAACCGCTCCCGGACAAAATCAGGATCTTTGTGGGTGATATCCAGAAATACGGAATCCGCACCGGTTTTTTTTAATTCATTGTCAATGGCACGGGCCACAACGTCCCTGCAGGCAAGTTCCAGGTCCGGGGAATATTTTTCCATAAACCGGTTGCCCTTTTCATCAATGAGATAAGCGCCTTCCCCTCTAACAGCCTCGGAGATCAAAAAATTTTTGGCTTCGGGGTGAAACAGACAGGTGGGATGGAACTGGACAAACTCCATGTTTGCCACGGTGGCCCCTGCCCGGTATGCCATGGCAATACCGTCCCCTGTAGCCGTGTCAGGATTTGAGGTATACAGATAAACTTTTGAACCGCCACCTGTGGCAAGTAACGTCACTTTAGCGGCAACGGTTTCAACCTCGCCGGTGTCATTATCCAGGACATAGGCCCCGCAGCAGATATTTTCATGCTGGGTTCTGACAAGACCGCTGCGGACACTTGTGGAATAGGTAATCAGGTTAACGGCAACACGGTTTTCTAAAATGGTTATATTTTCATGCTGTTCAACATTTGATACCAGGACATCTTCAATTTCCTTACCGGTGAGATCCCGGGCATGGATGATTCTGTTCTGGGAATGTCCGCCCTCCCGACCCAGGGAAAAGTCATACTTTCCTTCGCCGTCCAGGTTGAACTGAGCCCCTAAATCCACCAGTTCCCGAATCCTTTCCGGGCCGTTCTCCACCACCATGCGCACCACATCTTCGGCACAAAGTCCGTCCCCTGACGCCAGGGTATCCGCCACATGATTTTCAAAGGAATCTGTCTTGCTGAATACGGCGGCAACACCACCCTGGGCAAGTGCTGTATTCGTCTTATAAATTTTTTTCTTAGTGATAATCGTCACCCGGCCAAACTGTGCAACCTTCAAGGCATAGCTTAAACCGGCAACACCGCTGCCAATAACCAGAAAATCGGTTTCAATCATTTTTCAATACTTTACTATATTAAATAATTAAGGACAAATCAGGATAAAAGGGAGCCTCTTTTTTTCTTTCGGGTACTTATTCCGAAAATAAGTCCCACAATGAAAACACCGGCCCCGGAAAGCAGACCCAGCTTCACTTCACTTTTGATGCTTTGTTCAAGGTTTTGAATACGTTTTTCCTGTTCCCGGGACTGTTCCAAAAGTGCTTTATGTTTGGTCTCCAGTTTCAGGTAACTTGCGGAAGCATCTTTGAGTTGCTTATATTTCTGGGCAATTTCCGTTAATTCCTTATTCTGAACGTTCAAGGTTTTTGCCGTTTCTTCTGCGGCTGCAAGCTTTGATGCCAGGCGTTCGTTTTCTTTCTTATAGCGTTCGACCATAAGGGCTTTAGGAACTTCTTCCGTAAGAAAGCGGGTCAGCACCCAGCCGGTTTTCCCGGCAGAATTTCTCACCATGGACCAGTCCTTGCGGTATTCCAAAATCTGCAGTTTGACCCCTGACGTGACCATAGCCACAATTTTATGGCTGACATCCGGGCCCGTGCGCATGGTAATCCGGGTTACCCCGGATACATACATATCCTTTGCGTAAATGCAGGTTGTTATAGAAAAAAAGAAAAAACAGGTAAGAATCAAATGCTTTGCTCTCATTTTTTATCCTCTTTCGTTAAGTTAGGTACCATTACCATTGCAATGACCAATTATCAAGGGAAACCACAGACCATTACTATTTCCAATCCACAGGGATGCGGACATGGTGACCGGCCTTGTTTTTAAAAATCAAAAATCCATTATCCCGGCCATACATGTATAGTTCATGGGTGACGCGCACATCCTGGGTGCAATAGTCCACAATCAGATCCAGACGACCTTCCTGCCACCATTTCAAGGCAAGAAGACCGTCTGCACTTTTTTTAAGACCCAGGGTCTGACAGGCCAAATGATCCAATGAAAGCCGGTAGCCCAGCCGCTCATGGATTTTTGTCAGAATATCCAGGGTGGGAAGGCTGTGAAAATTAAACCGGCTTAGACCGGACAGCACTTTGTAATCAAACCGGGTGATGTTAAAGCCGATAATAAGGTCCATCTGTCCCAGCCGTTCCACAAGCGTTTCCATATCATCCTGGTAATAGACCAGAAAATCCTTTTCAAGGGAATCGTAGAGCACAGCACAGGACACCCCCATACGTTCGGCTTTGTGCCATCCGCCCACCTGCTTGGCAGACCGCCGGGTTTCAATGTCAAGCACTGCATATCTTTTGGGAGATACCAAACCAGGTCTTTTTTCATGTCTCTCTTTTTTAAGGAGAGCAACATCCGGAAAAACAGGCGGATGCGTGGCAGGTGCCAACGCAGATTCCTCCTCCTGCTTCGACGTTTGTTCAAGAAGCATTTGCAGCATTTGCTTTGCCGCGTTCTTGTCTATGGGACGGTTTCCTGACCCGCATTTGGGCGAATGGACACAGGCCGGACACCCGGTATCGCAGGGGCAGTCCCGGATCGCCTCATACGTTCTTTGCATAAGGGTCACTGCGTTGTCAAAGGCCTGTAAAGTAAGCCCTAAACCGCCCGGCACACCGTCATAAACAAAGACAACAGCCTTTTTAACCTGGGGATGAAAGGGAATGGATATACCGCCCAGATCATTTCTGTCGGTCATGACCAAAAGCGGCATCATGCCGATGGCGGCATGTTCTAACGCATGAATTCCGCCCATGAAATGAAGATGATTCCTTTCAATGCGCTGCCGAATCCAGTCTGGAATCTCAATCCATAGCCCCTGGGTTTCATAGGTCAATTCAGGCAGATCCAAAGGCACGATGCCAAGGGATTTGCGGCCTGACACAGATTTCATTTCATAGCCCGTCACCTGTTCACGGATTTTCAATTTGCCGAAACCCACCCGGGTGCCTTTAACCTGACAGGTTTTTTCCACATGTATAATTTCAGTGTTTTTCGAGGATCTTGCCCGGGTGTAGTAGTTGACCTTTTCTTTTTTCGCCCGGACCACGCCTTTAAGATGATCAAAAAGGGTGACCACAAAGGTTTGTCCACGGTGCAGGTAAACCGCACCTTCATGGGTTTCAAAATAGGACCTGTGCCAATCAATTTCACCTAAACTTTGCCGGGTATCTTCCTTGAATATGGGAATGGTGTGTCCGGTTCCCCGTAAACTGACCTCCCTGTGGGGGCGTTTGCGGGGAGAAAACCAGGTATTGCCGTCCCGGCTTAGCAACAGTTTGCCCGTACGCCCTAAAGCCTGTACCCGTTCTTGCACAACCGGCGGCTTTAACATCGGATCAGCGGCATCAAGGCTGAGCTCAGCGGCCGCACAATCCAGATGGCGGTCAAGAATTTGGGGATTTTCAGGATTGATTCGGGCGGTTTCCGGGGGCATGGTAAAAAAGATGTCCGGATGGTTGATGAAATACTGGTCCAGGGCGTCTTCATGGGCAATGAGGATCATGGCCGAGTCATTACCGTCGCGTCCTACCCTGCCTGCCCGCTGCCAGGTGGACATCATGGTTCCCGGATACCCCACAAGGATGCAAAGGTCCAGATTGCCGATGTCGATGCCAAGCTCAAGCGCAGACGTTGACACCACGCAACGCAGTTCACCTTTGGCAAGTTTTTGTTCAATCTCCCGCCGTTCCTCGGGAAGAAACCCAGCCCTGTATGCACATATCTTATCTGCCATACTTTTGGCCCGCTGTCCCGCCCATACGGCAATGAGTTCCGTAATTTTTCTGGACTGGGTATAAACAATGGTGACAAGGTTTCTGTAAACTGCGGCATGGATGAGTGTGATGGCGGTCTGGGCCGCACCCTCGATTCCCTTCATCATTAAAATATCTTTTTTCCCGCAGGGGGCGCCTTGTTCATCCACCACCGTCACCGGCAACCCGGTCAATTCCGAGGCAAGTTGTCCGGGATTGGCAATGGTGGCTGAACAAAAAATAAAACAGGGGTCGGACCCGTAAAACCGGCAGACCCGCAATAACCGTCGAAACACCCAGGCCATGTTTGAGCCCATGATGCCGCGGTAGGTGTGCACCTCATCCACGACGATATATTTAAGATTTCCGAAAAAA